>JBGMRM010000116.1:0-5965 GCA_048061415.1 Gammaproteobacteria bacterium
CCCATTGTCCAATATTCCCCACTGCTGCCTCCCGTAGGAGTCTGGGCCGTGTCTCAGTCCCAGTGTGGCTGATCATCCTCTCAAACCAGCTATGGATCGTCGCCTTGGTAGGCCATTACCCTACCAACTAGCTAATCCAACGCGGGCTCATCTAATAGCGTGAGGTCCGAAGATCCCCCACTTTGCTCCGTAGAGATTATGCGGTATTAATCCGGATTTCTCCGGGCTATCCCCCACTACAAGGTAAATTCCCACGCGTTACGCACCCGTCCGCCACTCGTCAGCCAGAGCAAGCTCTGCTGTTACCGTTCGACTTGCATGTGTTAAGCATACCGCCAGCGTTCAATCTGAGCCAGGATCAAACTCTTCAGTTTAAAACTATTTACGGATAGCTCCGTCAAACTTTTTTGAAGAGAGTAACCTCGACTTATTTAACGTAAGTTAAAGTTTTGGTCACTCAAATCGTAATGATACGAAATCATCATTGACATGAGCGCCCACACAAATTACCTAATCAATTTTAAAAGATCGGTTCGCCGGGGAACGCCCGGTGAATTCAGCCCTCCAGGGACTGCATCGCTGCGATTTTCAGACACCCGCTACCGGGGGTCGTTTCAGCAAACGAGGCGCGCATTATAAGCCCTTTTTGGGCCTCGTCAACGCCTAATTCGGCATTTATTTAAATAAATGACCGGTCGAAGAATTGGCGCCAGATTAACCTCGTCCGTGGACCCTGCCAGTGGCCTGTTTCCATTGCATAAATCGCTTCTTTTGCGTGTGCGCCTGGACTCACATCGAAGCCTTTTGACTAGCCTGCGAAATGCATCATTTCAGTAGAATGCGGGTGAATTTCCGCTTGCCTACCTGCGCGACCAGTTGCCGCCCTTTTTCGAGTTGCAGATTTCTGTCTTCCACTTTTTCACCATCGATTTTTACCGCCCCCTGTTTTATCATACGGAAACTTTCCGAAGTGCTGCTGGTGAGCCCCACCTGCTTGAGCATTGCTGCGACACCTATCGTATCGCCGTCGGTCACCAGGTTAAACTCAGGCATTTCATCGGGGATGACCCCTCGGGCAAATTGCGCGATAAAGTCCTGCTTCGCTTTTTCCGCGGCCTTCGCATCGTGGAAACGGGTAATAATTTCCTCGGCCAGCAGGAATTTTACGTCGCGCGGATTCCTGCCTTCCAGTACTTCACGTTTAAAGGTCTCGATTTCGGTCATAGGGCGAAAACTCAGCAATTCGAAATATCGCCACATCAGGTCGTCGCTGACTGACATCAACTTGCCAAACATGTCATTGGGCGAATCTTCAATGCCGATATAGTTGTCCAGCGACTTGGACATTTTCTGAACCCCATCCAGGCCTTCCAGTATCGGCATGGTCAGGATTACCTGTGGTTCCATGCCCTCGGATTTCTGTAGTTCCCTGCCCACCAGCAAATTAAACTTCTGGTCGGTGCCGCCTAGCTCTACATCGGCTTTCATTTCCACCGAATCGTATCCCTGGACCAGTGGGTAGAGAAATTCATGAATCGAAATCGGCTGATTGTTTTTAAAGCGTCTGGAAAAATCATCGCGCTCCAGCATGCGCGCTACCGTGTGCTTTGACGCAAGCCTGATCATATCGGCAGCATCCCGTTGTCCATGCCAGGTAGAATTGAAGCAGACTTCGGTCAATTCCGGGTCCAGAATTTTGAATACCTGCTGCCTGTAGGTTTGCGCATTTTGCTCAATTTCCTGTGACGATAAGGGTGGACGTGTTACGGATTTACCGCTCGGGTCTCCGATCAAACCGGTAAAGTCGCCTATCAGGAACATAATGTGGTGACCCAATTCCTGAAACTGCCGCATTTTATTAAGCAGCACGGTATGACCAAGGTGTAAATCGGGGGCAGTTGGGTCGAAGCCAGCCTTAATATTGAGTGGTTTTTTTCGCTTTAATTTCTCTTGCAATTCCGACTCAAGCAGTATTTCATCAACACCTCTTTTGATTTGCTGCATTGCATCTTCTACAGCATTCATGTTATACCTCTTTTTGAAGTGATAATATTTAGCTTAACCAACAACTTACATCGCCTTTTTAATGAGTTTTCAAGACCTGGATTTTAAATCAGATCGTGCCACGCTGGCCAGGCGCCAGGGCGCTATTCCATCCCCTTCCAGACTTCGGATGAAATTTCTGATCAAGCTGCTGCTGGTTTTTAGCGCGATCATATTACTCGGCTTCAGTGCTTCCAGTTGGCAACCTGCAGCCAAAGGAGCGGATTCTACCCGCAAGTCTTCTCGATTACACTATTCACTGGAATTGCCAGAGCTTATTAACTCGATTTTATCCGATAGCGAAAAATCGAAAGTTCCTCCAGCAACCGATAATGCCTGGGAAATTATTACCATCAAACCGGGCGATACACTGGCTTCGATTTTTTCTTCCGCTGGTATCCCTGCCACTACTACGCGCCAGATTTCCCAGCTGAACGAGCAAACCAGGTCACTTCGTAATATTAAGCCCGGCCAGAAGATTCATCTGCTGCTCGATGAACAGAATCGGTTACGCCAGATGAAGTATATCCCCGATATCACCAAAACCCTGTCGGTAAGGCGTAATGAAGACCAGTCGTTCGACAGCGAAATACTTAATTATCAGCTCGAAGCCTACCCGGTATTCAGGGAGGGTGTGATCGACACTTCACTGTTTGAGGCTGCGGAGGAGGGTAATATTTCTCAAAATATTGTGATGGAACTGGCCAATATCTTCGGCTGGGATATCGACTTTTCGCTCGACATCCGACGGGGTGATCGATTCGGCGTGGTCTACAACGAATTGTACAAGAATGGCGTCAAAATACGGGATGGACGAATTCTGGCTGCTGAATTCGTCAACAATGGAAAGCTATACAAGGCTGTTTATTACACCGATCCAAAAGGTAACGGAGGCTATTTCAACGAAGAAGGGAAAAGCATGCGTAAGGCATTTTTGCGCAGCCCGGTAAAGTTTGCCCGGGTTAGTTCTCGCTTTAGTAACAAACGCTGGCATCCTCTGCTGTCGAAATGGCGTTCTCACAAGGGCGTCGACTATGCCGCTGCCCGGGGTACGCCGGTCAGGGCTTCTGGCGATGGCAAGATTATAGTAGCCGGCGTCAAAGGGGGTTACGGGATAGCGATATTTATCCAGCACGGCGGTCGCTATACGACTGTTTATGGTCATTTAAACAGGATTGCCAGCGGCATTGCCCGTGGTAAACGGGTCAACCAGGGGCAGATTATCGGATATGTAGGCAGTACAGGCCTGTCCACCGGACCCCATCTGCATTACGAATTTCGCGTCAATGGAGTGCATCGCAACCCATTGACCGTTAGCCTGCCCGAAGCCGCTCCAGTACTTCCTTCGTACCGGCAACACTTCAAACAAAATACTCAGGCTTATTTATCCATGCTCCAGCTCATGGATACTACACTGGCTGAAAACACGAATTAATGCCCGGCGACACACCCAGTACGATTTATATCGGGCTGATGTCTGGAACCAGTCTCGATGGAATCGATATCGCCATCGTCGATTTTGCGACGCATCCCCCAAAACTGGTTCACTGTGCGACCAGGCCTTTTGAAAAATCACTCAGACAGCGCATCCGCGACATAACTCTGGATAACCGCGCCAGCATCGACGCGCTATGCCAACTGGATGTTGAACTGGGTATCACGTACGCCGAAATCGTCAATCGCTCGCTCGACGCTGCCGGGCTGGAGCGCTCGCAAATCCGCGCTATTGGTAACCACGGTCAAACTATTCGGCACCACCCCTCGGGTGACTTCCCCTACACCCTGCAGGCTGGGGATCCCAACACGATTGCGGTCAGGACAGGTATTTCCACAATCGGCGATTTCAGACGCAAAGATGTCGCACTCGGCGGACAGGGTGCGCCGTTAGCGCCAGCTTTCCATAACTTCATGTTTCGCGCGGATAACAGTGACAGAGCGATTATTAACATAGGGGGCATAGCCAATATAACCAGCCTGCCAGCAAACCCCAATTCCAGCGTTATTGGATTCGATACCGGTCCAGGCAACACCTTGCTCGACTACTGGATAAACCAGCACCAGGGCCTGACCCATGATGACCGGGGAAGCTGGGCTGCCTCGGGTTCTGTTATCGACGATTTACTGAATGAAATGTTAGACAGGGAACACTATTTCGACCAATTACCCCCAAAATCAACCGGGACAGATTATTTTAGTCCAAACTGGTTAAGCCAGTATTTACAGGGGGATTTTTCACCGCCAGACGTACAGGCAACACTACTGGAATTAACCGCTATATCGATCGCCCGGGGCCTTGGGCAATTAGCTACCACTCCGCGGGAATGCTATATCTGCGGAGGCGGTGTGCATAACCACTTTTTACTGGAGTGCCTGAGGCAGGCTATTCCGGACTGCCGTGTGGATAGCACCGAAGCCCTGGGGGTTAATCCCGACTACGTGGAAGCGATGGCCTTTGCCTGGCTCGCTCAGCAAAGCATCAACCACCGTGCCGGTAATTTACCCACCGTCACGCAGGCTAAAGCTCAGGCTGTGCTCGGGGGCATATACCCCGGGCATGATGTCGATCAGGCTCGAATTTCAAAATAGACTTTGACCGATCCATAAATTCGCCGATTTAATGTGACTTAATTAACATTATCGTGGAACCGAATCGCGCATCTTCATGTCTTTAGGCTATACTTCCAGCAAGCTTCAATGCCGAACATTATTGAGGGCTACCCCATGATATCAACACGGAATGTTTTAATTTTATCAGTTCTGATTAATTCCCTCGCAACCACCGCGTCAGCTGACTTTATTGGCCTCAAACTTGGTGCCAGCAATTGGGCGCCCGAGCTAACAGGGACTTTCAGCAGCGGTAACACGACCATCGATCTGGTCGGCGAACTTGGCCTCGACGATCCTTCGTCATCGTCTCTGCAGTTGATTCTCGAACATCCGATCCCCATATTACCGAATATCAAATATCAGAATTTTGAACTCGACTCCGCGGGTTCCAGTAATATATTACCGGCTGATGCGATCAGTTTTGAAGGTGAGTCATATAGTGGCACAGTCACCTCGACATTCGATTTGACGCACGATGACATTGTGTTGTACTACGAAATACTGGATAACTGGATCAACCTGGATATCGGTATCGACTTAAAACGTTTTGACGGTGAAATAGCGCTCTCCGATGACTCCGGAGCGACTCCAACATCGGTACTGATCGACGAAACCATCCCACTGTTCTATCTCTCTGCTCGTTTCGATTTGCCCTTTAGCGGATTCTATATCGGCGCCGACATCAATAGTATCAGCATCGGTGACAGCAGCGCCGAAGATTCTACCATCAAACTGGGCTACATATCTGAAAGTGGGATTGGCATAGAAGGCGGATATAAGAAGTTTTCGCTCAAGCTAGACGATGCCAATAATATCGATACCAATCTTGAATACGATGGTGTCTACCTCAACGGGTACATCAATTTTTAAGCCAAAATTTTATCGCAGATACAAAAAAGGCAGGTTCGTAAACCTGCCTTTTTTATGTTCTGGCGACGGCCCTTACACGGAAAAAGAAGCCCCGCACCCGCAAGTTGAAGTCGCGTTGGGATTTTTCACTACGAACATAGCACCTTCCAGACCCTCATTATAATCGACTTCTGAACCGGCCAGGTATTGATAACTCATTGGGTCGACGACAAGGCTAACACCCTGATTTTCTACGATTTTGTCACCATCTTTGGATTCTTCTTCGAGTGAGAAAGAGTACTGAAAGCCGGAACATCCACCCCCATACACCGATACCCGCAGTTTTAAGTTCGCATTCCCTTCTTCTTCGATCAGTTTTTTTACCTTGCGCGCAGCAGCGTCCGAAAACTCCAGCACGGTATTGACTACCGGGTTGAGCTTGACTCCAAAATTTGCGTCGATCGTT
>JBGMRM010000117.1:0-5947 GCA_048061415.1 Gammaproteobacteria bacterium
GATGGCAAGGACGAAGCGATAACGCAGCAGGCGCCAAATCTGGACAGTTTAACAGCGCCCGAACTGGTCGATCTGATTCGCCGCGCCGGGATCGTTGGCCTTGGTGGCGCGACATTCCCGACATCGGCAAAACTATCGCGAGGGGTCGCCACTGGCATCGATACCCTGATTATCAATGGCGCCGAGTGCGAGCCCTATATCACCAGCGACGACATGCTGATGCAGGCCTATAGCGACGAGGTGGTCAGGGGTACGGGTTATTTGCAACGAATTTTTCGCCCACTTAGAACCCTCATCGCTATCGAAAACGATAAAACCAGGGCCATAGAAGCGATCGATCAGGCGCTTTCGACTGTGCCACTGGAAAAAACTGAACTCGTAGTAGTCCCTGCTGTGTACCCGTCGGGGGGTGAAAAACAACTGGTTAAAAACCTCACCGGTAAAGAGGTGCCGCAGGGTCAGCTCGCCTTCGATATCGGAATATTTTGCCAGAATGTCGGCACCTGTGTGGCGATTACACGCACCCTCGAACAGGGCGAAGCTCTGATATCTCGTATCGTCACAGTGTCCGGAAACGGCGTCCGCCAGCCCGGTAACTGGGAAACCCGGCTGGGTACCCCAATCGATCATCTGATCGAACTTGCCGGCGGTTATCGCATCGACCGGCCCGACTCGCAACACCTGGTGATGGGGGGCCCGATGATGGGGTTTTCTCTCACGGGCGGCCGCGTGCCGATCGTCAAGGCGAGCAATAATATCCTGGTAATGCGACAGCAAGCAATTCCACCCGTGCCTGGTTTTCACGACGAGTGCGTGCGCTGTGGGAAATGCGCCGAGGTCTGTCCGGCACAATTGTTGCCACAACAACTGTACTGGCAGGCGCGCGCGAAAGCTTACGCGCGTAGCGAAGAATACAGGCTGTTCGACTGCATCGAATGCGGCTGTTGCTCGACCGTGTGTCCGAGTCAAATTCCACTGGTACAATATTATCGCGCAGCCAAGAGCGAGATAAGGGCGACAAAGCAGGCCCAGTTTAAATCGGACCGCGTGCGCGTTCGTTTCGAATCTCGTGAAAAACGCCTGCTACTCAGGAAGCAACACGACGAGGAACGTCGCCGACTCAAACGAGAAGCGCTGCAAATGAAGCGCCCGAAAAATAAAGCTGCGGGGGCCACTGTAGATCCGGTACAGGCTGCACTCGATCGTGTCAGGGCGAAAAAACAGGCCCTCAACGTCGAACCTGGAAACACCACAAACCTGAGAACCGAGCAACAGCTTCAGATCACGCAGGCAGATGCGAGGCGACGGGCGGCGCGTCAAGCCCGCCAATGACTTCGGTATTCGTATCCTCCCCTTTCGTCGCTGCCGGCAACTCGCTGAGGCGGCTGATGGTCAATGTCATCATCGGCCTGATTCCCGGTACGATGGTTTATGCCTGGTTTTTTGGTCCCGGTATACTGGTCAATATTGCATTCGCGGTGATTCTGGCGGTGGCCGTCGAAGCATCCATTTTGCGCTTGCGCAAGAAACCGGTAAAGCCGCATATCAACGATTTCAGCGCGGTCGTTGCAGCCTGGTTATTCGCTCTGTGCCTACCCATACATTCGCCCTGGTGGCTGATCGCCGTCGGTATCGGCTTTACCATGATCGTCGGTAAACATTTATACGGTGGACTCGGATTCAACCCGTTCAATCCTGCGATGGTTGGCTACGTGGTGCTGCTGATTTCGTTTCCACGCGAAATGACTACCTGGTATCTGCCGATCGGCGTTGGAGGAGAAGTTCTCGGCCTGTCTGACTCGATCGCCTATCTATTTGGCGTCGCCGACATCCAGCAATGGGACGCACTCACCTCTGCCACCCCGCTCGACCAGTTTAAAACCGGGCTGGGTCAGAATATGTTGGCAAGTGACATTCGGCAGTCGCCACTGTTTGGCAATATTGCCGGGGTTGGTTGGGAATGGATAGCCGGCGGCTGGTTGCTCGGGGGCCTGTGGCTATTGTTCTCAGGCACGATCCGGTGGCACATTCCGGCTGCCGTGCTGGCGAGCTTTGGCGTCGGCACTTTGTTATTTTACCTCAATGCACCGGAAGCCAATGCCTCCCCATTATTTCAGCTATTTTCGGGTGGGATCATGATCGGCGCATTTTTCATCGCTACCGATCCTGTCACGGCGGCGACCACCGACCGCGGGCGTATTTACTACGGTATCCTGATTGGACTTCTGGTTTACGTGATTCGAACCTGGGGTGGTTACCCGGACGGTGTTGCGTTTGCGGTATTACTCGCAAATATGTGCGTACCGCTGATAGATTACTATACCCAGCCCCGGGTATATGGTGGCGATGAGTAGCCGGCAAATACTGCTTTCCGGCCTTTTTCTGTCAATCTTCGCGGTGATAGGCACCGCAATTGTAGCCGTGATCGAAGACAGTACGCGCGAGAAAATCGCCGAAAACGAGCGCCGTGTACTATTGCGCGATTTGTATTCCCTGCTACCACCCGAAAAGCTGGACAACGTCATCGCCGAGGATACTCGAACAATTCCTGCCTCTGTATTGATCGGCACCGAATCGGAAAGCCTGGTTTATCGCGCGCGTTTACAGGGAGAGCCGGTTGCTGTCATTTTTAACAGCATCGCGCCCAATGGCTACAGTGGCAGGATTAACCTGCTGGTAGGGGTTTATTTCGATGGTAGCCTGGCCGGAGTACGCGCGGTTAAACACGCCGAAACCCCAGGGCTTGGTGATGTGATAGAATTGAAAAAATCGGACTGGGTACTCGGCTTCGACAGCCGGTCGCTCGATAACCCTCGACTGGACAAGTGGAAGGTTAAACGCGATGGTGGTGTGTTCGACCAGTTTACCGGTGCAACAGTGACCCCTCGCGCGGTCGTGGAGGCGGTGAAAAATACCTTGCTGTACTACGAAAAAAACGCTGAAAACCTGTATGACTAACACTGGAGAACACCTGCCCGGTGGATCGGCAACTGTAGACTATGAATAGCAACATTACACGCGATGGACTGTGGACCAACAATGTGGCGCTCGTGCAAATACTCGGGCTGTGCCCGTTGCTTGCGATTACCAGCACCGTTGTCAATGGCCTCGGCCTTGGTATCGCAACCCTGGTTACACTGGTTTTGTCAAACACCCTGGTGTCGCTAATCCGCGGTTTCGTGCGTAACGAGGTTCGCCTGCCGGTATTCGTCCTGATCATCGCCTCGGTGGTGACGGTGATCGAATTACTGATGCGCGCCTATTTCTACGACCTTTACCTGGTGCTCGGTATTTTCATCCCATTGATCGTTACCAATTGCGCCATCGTTGGGCGCGCGGAGGGATTCGCCTCGAAGAACAGGGTGGGTGTGTCGGCACTGGATGGATTCATGATGGGCCTGGGATTTCTCTTGGTGCTGGTTCTACTCGGGGCCATGCGTGAAGTCCTGGGCTTTGGCACACTGTTTTCCCAGGCCGACCTGATGTTTGGTGAAGCGGCGAAGGCCTTCACCATCGTATTCAACGAAGACTACCCCGGTTTCCTGCTCGCAATTCTGCCGCCGGGTGGATTTTTTGGCCTCGCGATACTGATCGTCGGTAAAAACCTGATCGAGGCCCGGCCGAAGAAAAAGGCGCTCGAGATCGACGGTTTACCCGAAACCAACTGATCAAGGATCGGCATGAACAGTGAGAAGCGCCATGAAATCTTTCGCCGATTTCGGGAAAACGACAGCAACCCCACCAGCGAACTCAGCTACGGCTCGACATTCGAATTACTCATTTCGGTATTACTGTCGGCGCAAGCCACCGATGTCAGTGTCAACAAGGCAACCGCGAAGCTTTATACGGTTGCGAACACACCGGAAAAAATTCTTGCGCTTGGCGAGGATGGCCTCAAGGAATACATCAAAACCATCGGCTTATTTAATTCCAAAGCGAAAAACACCATCGCTAGCTGCCGCATCCTGATCGAGCAACATAACTCGCAGGTTCCCGAAGACCGCGCCGCGCTCGAAGCCCTGCCCGGAGTGGGCCGAAAAACCGCGAACGTAGTTTTAAATACCGCATTCGGTCATCCGACCATCGCGGTCGATACTCATATCTTTCGCGTTTCCAATCGCACCGGCATCGCCCCTGGCAAGGATGTACTCGCGGTGGAAAAGAAGTTGCTCAAAGTCGTGCCCGATGAATTTAAACTGGGCGCCCACCACTGGTTAATCCTGCATGGCCGCTATACCTGTATCGCGCGCAAACCACGCTGTGGTAGCTGTATCATCGAAGACCTGTGCGAATTCAAACACAAAACCGAGGATTAGATCATCGGTATTCCCCAGCCACGCGAGTCAGCCTAATTATCGGTGGTTACGCTTCCCAGAGCTAAAGCATTTCCTCCGCCAGATCAGTACAATAATGGAACCTGACTCGATCCGACTTGACACTTGATAGAGACTACCAGTATGAGTAAAGCGAAAAACCTGTGCGTTGGCGAAGCCACGATTAAACTGCTTGAGCAATACGGCGTCGATACCGTATTCGGCATACCCGGCGTGCATACGCTTGATTTTTGCCGGGGCCTGAGCATCAGTAATATCCAGCATGTACAGGCGCGTAACGAGCAGGGCGCGGGATTCATGGCCGATGGTTACGCGCGCGCATCGGGCCGACCCGGGGTAGCGCTGGTTATTTCCGGGCCCGGTGTCACCAATGCGCTGACCGCGGTGGGGCAGGCCTACGCCGACAGTATCCCGCTGTTACTACTTTCGGCCGATGCCGCTAGTTATACGCTCGGCAAAGGCTGGGGCTGCCTGCACGAAGTGCCGCGCCTGACCGATACCACCGCGCCGTTAACCGCAATGGCAGCGACCGCAACGGCGCCCGGCGATGTACCGCAATTGATCGCCAGGGCATTTTCGATATTTGCCTCGGAGCGACCCCGCCCGGTACATATCGCAATCCCTATCGATGTACTGGCGATGCCGGTAAATTCAAACTGGCAGGCAGTCAGGCTGCCCGAACGACCGGCTGCATCAGGTGAAAACATAGAAGCTGCCTGCCAGATGCTAAGGCAGGCGAAACAGCCGATGATATGCGTCGGTGGGGGCGCCTGGCGGGCCAGCGCCGATATCACCCGCATCGCCGAACAACTGGGCGCCGCGGTCATCGGCAGTACCGCGGGCAAGGGAATTATCGACGATGGGCACCCGCTGTCACTCAGTGCCGGTATGGTTCGGGGCGAGGTGCAGGCATACCTGAATCGGGCCGATGTCGTGCTCGCGATTGGTACCGAGTTATCCGAAGTCGACAGGTTTACCGACACCGCCGAAATTACCGGCCGCATTATTCGCGTCGATATCGATGGCCGCAAGATGAACGATTTGTACCCGGCTGAATTACCCATCATCGCCGACGCTGCATCCACAGCAAAGGCAATCGCGGATGGCCTCGCTGACGCGAAAGCGCGAGCGGAAACCGCCGCTGAAGTAGCAGCGATCAGAAAAGCCATCTTGAACAATCTAGGCGGCAGCGAGCCAAAACACTGCATCGCGCTCGACGTGTTGCGCGGGGTATTGCCCGCCGACACCGTGGTGATGGGAGACGTCTGCCAAATCGTTTATACCGGCGCTTTCGCTTTCGACGTCGCTGCACCCAGGTTGTGGCATTACCCAGCCGGTTTTTGCACACTCGGCAGCGCCCTGCCCGATGCAATCGGCGCCAAACTGGCATTGCCAGAGACGCCGGTAGTCACTTTTGCCGGGGACGGTGGATTTATGTTCACGCTACAGGAACTCGTGACGGCCGCCGAATTGAAATTGCCGATACCGATTATCCTGTGGAATAATGATGGCCTGAAACAAATTCAGGACGACATGAAACTGCGCGATATCCCACTGGTGGGCGTGGTCGGTATCAACCCGGACTTTATCGCACTGGCCCAATCCTGCCATTG
>JBGMRM010000118.1:0-5923 GCA_048061415.1 Gammaproteobacteria bacterium
GGCCGAAGCCATGAAACAGAACGAGGATACCTACTAGTGCTCTATCAATGTGATAATGAAGGATTCAGAGTTACCCAGATGATTCAAGACCAGGCCCAGCCCGCAGGAAATGGCACGTCCTTTTCAAGGGCTGCAACGCCGGATTGGATCATCTGGGTAGCTCCCTTTGGGCGAGCCGGGAAGCAGTCGCTCGCTGCGTTTCACCTCTTGACAAGGACTGGGCCATTGCCTGCGAGGCGCGCCTTGCGATCAACTGCTTCCCGACTCGCTGAACCCGTCATTATCACATTGATAGAGCACTAATTATGATTCCAGAAATCGGACAATTTGCACTTATTCTTGCCCTGTGTATGGCAATAGTTCAGGCGGTGCTGCCGCTTGCAGGCGCTCAACTGGGTATCCAGCGTTGGGTAGCAATGGCAAGGCCCAGTGCATTCGGGCAATTGTTTTTTATTGCTATAGCCTACGCTAGCCTGACCTGGGCGTTTCTCACAAACGATTTCTCGGTACTTTATGTGGCGAAGAATTCAAATACGGAACTTCCATTGATGTACCTGATTTCAGGGGTCTGGGGTGGACACGAGGGTTCCCTGCTGTTGTGGTCGCTGATTCTGGCTCTGTGGACAGCGGCGGTGGCAGTATTCAGCCCTAATGTGCCGCAGGTTATGCGAGCACGCGTACTCGGTGTGATGGGTCTGGTCAGTATCGGTTTTCTACTCTTTATAATACTCACCTCCAACCCATTTGATCGCCTTTTTCCGGCGATTGCAGAAGGGAGTGATTTGAATCCATTGTTGCAGGATGTCGGGCTCGCGATCCATCCACCGCTGTTGTATTTCGGCTATGTCGGCTTTTCGGTCGCGTTCGCATTTTCGATAGCGGCGTTGATATCCGGTCAGGTCGATTCCGCGTGGGCGCGGTGGGCGCGCCCCTGGACGAATATGGCCTGGCTGTTTCTGACGCTTGGCATCGCGCTCGGTAGCTGGTGGGCATACTACGAACTGGGCTGGGGCGGCTGGTGGTTTTGGGATCCGGTAGAAAACGCTTCGTTTATGCCGTGGCTGGTGGGTACCGCGTTGATGCATTCGCTCGCGATTACCGAAAAGCGTGGCACGTTTAAGGCCTGGACCTCATTGTTGGCTATCTTCACATTTTCACTCAGTCTTCTCGGCACTTTTCTGGTGCGTTCCGGCGTGCTCACCTCGGTACATGCTTTTGCCAGTGACCCGGGACGTGGGTTGTTTGTCCTGACCTTCCTCGCCCTGGTAGTTGGCGGTTCCTTGACTCTCTATTCGTGGCGCGCACCGCTATTAAAAAGTGCGGCGCAAACCAAATTACTATCGCGCGAAATGACCCTGTTGTTCAATAATATATTCCTCACGGTTGCGGCCGCTGCGGTATTGCTCGGCACCCTATACCCGATTGCGATCGATGCTTTGGGCGGAAAGATTTCGGTAGGCCCGCCTTATTTCAACCTGGTATTTCTGAGTGTGACCGCACCGCTAGGTTTATTGATGGGCGTTGGTATGTTGATTCGATGGAAAAACGATACGTTTCAGCGTCTGAGATCGAAATTAGGCATACCTATACTGATTGTGCTGGCGATAGCGCTGGTAACCAGCTTCGCTTTGCCTAAATGGATCTGGACTGCGTTAGTCGGTCTCTTCATGGCGATCTGGATAGCGGCCACCATCGTGCTCGCAGTGCAAGATCGCTTTCGAGGCAGGCCCTTTTATGCAACGCTTCGTGCTACCCCGGCAGGATATTATGGTATGCTGCTCGGCCATCTGGGTATTGCATTATTTATCGCCGGCATTACCCTGACCAGCCTGTACACGGTGGAAAAAGACGTGCGCATGGCCCCGGGTGATACCTATGAGGTAGCAGGATATCAATTCCTCTTCAATGGGACGCGCGAGCTTAAGGTCGATAACTATGTGGCAACCCGGGGTAGTTTCAGCGTGACCCGGGACGACAGTAGTTTCGAGACTGAATTATTCCCGGAAAAGCGCCTATATCCTGTGCAGCAAAATCCGATGACCGAAGCCGCCATCGATGCAGGATTTACCCGGGACCTGTTCATCGCGCTTGGAGAGCCTCTGGATGACAAGGGAACCTGGGCAATTCGTATTCATTTCAAACCCTTTATCCGCTGGATCTGGCTTGGGGCGATCATCATGGCGCTGGGCGGGTTATTCGCGGCGAGCGACAGGCGCTATTACCAAAAGTCGCGTTCTAGCGTGAAAGCGCCGGTTGACGCAAAAGTTGCCGTCTGATGCGCTACGCGATCCCACTGGTTATCTTCATAGTGATGGTCGGATTGCTCGGCTATGGTCTGACACGCGACCCGAGAAATATTCCCTCACCATTGATCGACAAGCCCGTACCTGAATTTTCACTGGCACGGCTGGACGCGCCGCGGATTCAGGTATCGGGAAAGGACTTCCTGGGTCAGGTATGGGTGCTCAATGTCTGGGCTTCGTGGTGCCTTGCCTGCCGGGCCGAGCACCCGGTCATCACACGCCTTGCGAGACTGGGAATCGCCCCGGTCGTTGGCTTGAACTACAAGGACAAGGGTGAAGAGGCGCGCGACTGGTTGCTGGAATTGGGCGATCCTTATGTCTTCAGCCTGGTAGATCGGGATGGCAAAGTCGGCATCGACTGGGGTGTGTACGGGGTTCCGGAAACCTTCATCGTCGATAAACAGGGCCTGATCAGGTACAAGTATATCGGGCCGATAAACAATCGGGTCCTGGATACTAAAATTGTACCGTTACTGACGGAATTAGCGAGTTGAACCGATGCGAAAACTGTATTTATTTATTTTCCTGTTTTTCGCCGCCAGCGCTAATGCTGCAATCGAAGCTTATGAGTTCGAATCGGCGCAAATTGAAGCCGATTATTTCAAATTAATCAACGAGTTACGCTGCCTCGTGTGCCAAAATCAAAACCTGGCCGACTCCAATGCCGATCTCGCCAAGGATTTGCGCAGACAGACCTACAAAATGTTAATGCTGGGTAATTCGCCGGAACAGGTGATCGAGTACATGGTAGCTCGCTACGGCGAATTTGTGCTGTATCGACCGCGATTTAAACGCAGCACGATTTTATTATGGCTCGGGCCATTCTTTTTACTCGCGCTGGTTTTAATCATGGTGATTCGCGCCATGCGTAAAAAACAGGTGTTAAGACCACCCGATGCCGAATCGATGAAATACGCCGAGCAATTGCTCGCCGAATCCGAAGATAAACCATGATATTCTGGGTCTCCATCATTGGCCTGCTGCTACTGGCCTCGTTAATTCTGATAACCCCGCTAATCGGTTCGCGCCCCTCTAGCGAGTCTGATAATAGGCAGCAACAAAACACAACGATCGCGCGGGAGAAAAAGTCCCAACTGGAACAGCAGCTAAGCGCGGGTGAAATCAACCAGGATGAATTCGATAGTGCGTTTCATGATCTGCAAACGGCACTGGCTCTCGATCTGGAAGGAACCGAGTCCGGCGAACTCAGTCAGCGAGGTAAATGGGCGATCTGGGTGGTGCTGGCAATAATACCCTTACTCAGCTTTAGTCTTTATTTTCAGTTCGGCGAATATCGCGTGATCAAAAATCCTGGCCTCGCCCAGCTTTCAGAGCAGCAGGAAGCGGAGCACGCACTGGCAAATATGAGCGTAGAAGAGATGGCCGAACTGATCAGGCAACGCTTACGCGAAAATCCCGAAGATGCACAGGGCTGGTTCATGTTGGGCAGGACCCTGATGGCGCAGCAAAAAATTGATCAGGCAGTGGCCGCCTATCAGCGAACCTACGATCTCGTCGGCGAAGATCCCGGGGTAATGTTTATGCTTGCCGATGCGCTCGCAATGCAACAGCAGGGTGTGATGGAAGGCGAGCCGGAACAGCTCGTATTGCGTGGGCTCGAAATTTCACCCCTGGAACCCGATGGCCTGTGGCTAGCGGGTTTAGCCGCCGAGCAAAGAAAGGATTTCAGCGTAGCGCGCAAATTCTGGACGCGCCTGTTGCCATTGATAGCAAACGATCCGGAGGCGAACCAGGAGGTGCGACGCCTGCTCGATGTTCTTGATCAACGCGATCCAGCTGTGCAGGCTAAAGTAGTTATCGCTAAGACTCTGGCCCTGGAAGTTAAGCTGGCGGAAAAAATACGCCACCTGGTTACCGAAGACGATACGGTGTTCGTGTATGCCAAGGCGATGAATGGCCCCCCAATGCCACTCGCGGTGAAACGTCTATCAGTACAGGATTTGCCGGCACTTGTCACGCTGAGCGACGATGACGCGATGGTGGCTACTTTGAAACTATCGTCGTACGATCAGATCATAGTCGGCGCGCGCATCTCCAAAAGCGGTAACCCAATCGCCCAACCCGGTGACCTGTTCATCGAGATAGAAGGGGTAGACAGCAATAATCTGCCACCGGAACTGGCCTTGTCGATTAGCCAGATTAAATAGCAAAATAGCGACAGCCTCACTATCGAGGCGTAACCACCGGTATACTATTTCAGGAACGCCGTGAACCCTTCCCTGGGGGCTCGTGCGCGACATCCTTGTCGCACAACGTCCTGTAATAATATACCGGTGGTTACGCTTCCCGGAGTCCATTCACTGCCAACCATCGTTAATCAAAGTGTAACTCTCTCTGAGAAAGAAATAGAGAAATTTATTGTTCTTTGAAAGTTTAATCAAAAACCTTTTTAATGTCTTCGTAGGTCGCGGTGATCGCGTAGACGTTTTTGTAGCCCATCTGTGTCAGGGTCAGCGCTGCGAGCGAGGCGCGTCCGCCACCACCACAGTGGGTGAGGATCACGGTCTCGGAGTCCGGGCAGTGTTTAGCGGCTTTCATTTCGATCAACCCGCGCGAGATATTGATCGAGTCGTTGAGTTTTGACTGGGCCGCACTATCGGGTTCTCGCACGTCGATAATGACGACGTTATCGGATTCATCGTGGAGCGATTTGGCCGAGTCTACATCGAGGCAGTTAATTTGTGCCTGCGCCTCGGCAATGAATTCAGCGGCTGTTTTTAACATGGTAACTCCTCTGTATTTAGCTGGAAACCTGTCCCTGCCAGGTCAAATTTCACTTATGGCCAAATATTTTAAGGTTCATCAGGGTACGATGCAATATGCGCGTTAGTCGGCGGCGACTCCAGGTGGAGTAATACTCGCTGGATTCCAATTGTTGACCGCGTGATTTATCAATTCTTCGGGCCTGGCCCGATCCATTCCCGCTTCGACCGGTTGCCCGAGAAAGCGCATCGCTGAAACCAGTAATGACGCCGCCTGCCCGGTATCGACGGCAGTCGCGCCAGCCTGTTTACTCAGCTTTTTGCCAAGTGGATTTTTGATCAGTGGAATGTGCAGATATTCCGGTGTGTGCAGGCCAAGTAACTGCTGTAAATAAATGTGCAAACATGTGGATTCGAGCAAATCCGCACCGCGTACAATTTGGGTAATACCCTGTTGTGCGTCGTCTATGACGACGGCCAGGTGATAAGCATAGACGCCATCGGCACGGCGCAGTACAAAGTCGCCAACCTGCTCGCGGATATTCAATTCGATGGGCCCGAAAACCCGGTCGCTAAACCCCATTGCGGTCGCCGGCGCGGTGTTGATTCTGATTGAATTATCGGTCGTGGTTAAATTTTTGGTGCGACATTTACCGGGATAAATTTGGCCCATTGGGCCGGATTTAGCCCCGGCCTCCCTCAGCGTTTTGCGGCTGCATTGGCAGGCGTAGCCATGCCCCTGTTCGATCAGGCCCAATAGCCGGGATTCATAGCGTGCGAATTGTTCGCTCTGGTACATGACCGCACCGTCCCACTCGAATCCAAAGGTTTCTAGGTCCTGCAGAATTTGCTGGTCGGAACCCCTGACCACGCGCGGGGTATCGACATCCTCGATGC
>JBGMRM010000119.1:0-5918 GCA_048061415.1 Gammaproteobacteria bacterium
GTGTGGCAATTCGATTTGGTAAAATCGGTCACTATATCAGGATACACTAATGATCAATTAGCTCACTTTGTTAAAGTAACTTGTAATTAATTTTGCCTAATACCTTGAGCTAATAGCGGCCTTTTGGGTTATCCACAAATCTTGTGGATAACTCTGTGTGTAAATATGCGAACAAGCGCTGAAAGCCCGATAAACATTGGTATTTTGTTAGATGTGCTAATATTTGATCAATCAAATAATTACCTTTAAATTCAATTGGTTACAAAAATTTATAAAAAATATGGTTTTTTTTTCGAAAATTGATTGACAAAAATAAACACTTCGTTTCAGTTGTGTATAGTTTCACTATCACTGCTGAAAAAACCCCGTATTTTACTGATTTTCAGGTCCAGGAACAGCGATTGCAGGTCGTTCAGGTACTGCAATCCCCTGGTACTGGGGCGAATATGCCAGTTATCGAAGTGCAACAACCCTCGGTCGCTCGCTGCTTGCAGCGCGGGCAGGACTGCGCTTAGTGGCAGGCCGGTATGCTCGACGAATAATTTCGAATCGAAGCCTTCAGATAGACGTAAAGCGTTGAGCATGAATTCGAATGCCAAATCCGCAGCACTCAGCTCGCACTCGCTGCTTATCGAGTTTCGCCCCTGCGACCGAAGGTACGCCTGTGGCTGGCGCTGGCGGATGCGTCGCACCACACGATTTTCACCCACCAGGGTAATCTTTCCGTGTGCGCCCGCCCCTATACCGAGGTAATCGCCAAACTGCCAGTAATTTAAGTTATGCCGGCACTGTTTATTTGTGCGGCTATAGGCTGAAATTTCGTACTGATCGTAGCCCAGGTTTTTTAACAGGGTCTGGCAGGCTTGCTGCTGTTCCCAGGTGTTATCGTCGTCGGGCATTTGCGCGGGTGGCTGGTGATGAAACAGGGTATTGGGTTCGATGGTGAGCTGGTAATGTGAAATATGTTCGGGCCCGAGGTCGATGGCCTGCTGAAGATCGCCTAATGCCTGTGGCACGGATTGCGTCGGCAAGCCATACATGAGATCGAGATTGATGTTGTCGAATCCAGCCTGTCGCGCCGAGTCAAACGCCTGACAGGCGAGTTTTGAATCGTGAACCCTGCCCAGAATCGCCAGGTGCCGGTCATCGAAACTCTGTACCCCGATAGATAACCGATTGACCCCGCACTCGCGATAAGCCCGATAATGCTCGATATCGGCGCTACCCGGGTTAGATTCGAGGCTTACCTCTACATTGGGCTGGATGTTTAACAGGGCTCGCAGGCCGGAAAACAGGCGATCGATCGCGTTGCCGGAAAACAATGAGGGTGTGCCGCCGCCGATAAATATGGTTTCCACCGAGCGCCCCCAGATGAGCGGCAGGTCCTGTTCCAGATCGTTCAGCATGGCATCGATATAGTCGATTTCAGGTATCGTATCTGCCTGGTGCGAGTTGAAATCGCAGTAGGGGCATTTTTTCTCACACCAGGGCAGGTGGAGGTACAAACCCAGGGGAGGATTAACCAGCATGGCCCAGCGAGAGAGACTCGAGTAGCTGTCGTAGTGCCTGGCCACGATGACTGAGTCTGTTCTTCTCTTCGGCGCTTAACTCGGCGCTGGTGCAGCCCTGATCGGGTAGATAAAAGTAGGGATCGTAGCCAAATCCACCCTCACCGGCGGGTTCAAGCTGGATCAGGCCTCCCCAGCAACCCTCGCAAATAATCGGTGAAGGGTCGCCCGCGTGGCGCATATAGACAATCACGGCGCGGTAGCGGGCGGTACGCTGATCGGACGGGATATCCCGAAGTTTTTCAACCAGTAGCGCATTATTCGAATCATCGGTCGCATCTGCGCCGGAAAAACGCGCGCTGTAGACACCGGGGGCGCCGTTCAACGCGTCGACTTCGATGCCCGAATCGTCAGCCAGCGCTGCCAGCCCGGTATGTTGCGCTGCGTTGCGCGCCTTGATGATCGCATTTTCGACAAAAGTGGCGCCGGTTTCGGGAACTTCGGGCACGCCGAAGTGCGCCTGCGGGTAGAGCTGGTAACCCAGCGCTTCCAGCAAGCTCGATAGCTCCTTGAGCTTAGCCTGGTTGCCCGAAGCCAATACCAGCTTTTTCACGTTAAGCCGCATACTGCATGAAGGGAACGAATTTCAGGGGAAAGCTGGCAAACAAGCCCGAACTATCACCCGCCGATGCATAGCCGTAGCTACGCATCAAGGGGGATCGTTCGGGATCGCCTACAGGGATTGTAGGTGGTAGAGCAACGCAGGAGCAGCTTGCCGAAGCAGCCAGGTTTTTCCTGACTAATTCGCCTGGAGCGAATTTGAACAGCTCCGCTGGCCCGAAGGGCGAAAGGCAGGATGCCTGTAGTAATTCGTTCAGGCACAAACCGTTATTTTCAACCATGGGTACCTTTCGAGGTATCATTGAAATATAGAGAGTCATCAATATGGGTGCCGCCTTCGTGCAATATGTGGCTTATACCTGTGTCTGGAGTTCAAAAATATGCCGGATTCCGGTGCGGGCCAGTCCCAACATGGTGCTTAGCTCCGACTCTGAAAATGACTCGCCCTCGGCCGTACCCTGCACCTCGATAAAGCCATCGTTACTATTCATCACAATATTCATATCGGTATGGGCCTGGCTATCTTCGGCATAGTCGAGATCGAGTACCGCCTCTCCCTGCCAAATGCCTACCGAAATGGCAGCGACCTGGCATTCGATCGGACTCGAATCCAGATCGCCCCGCTCAATCAGTTTTTCAATCGCATCCGACAGGGCTACCCAGGCGCCGGTAATCGACGCGGTGCGTGTGCCACCGTCGGCCTGGATGACGTCGCAATCTATCGTTATGGTTTTCTCACCGAGCTTATCCATATCGAGCGAGGCGCGCAGCGCCCGCCCGATCAGGCGTTGAATTTCCATGGTGCGACCGCCCTGTCGGCCGCTACTGGCTTCACGGCGCATACGGTTTCCGGTCGATCGAGGCAGCATCCCGTATTCTGCGGTTACCCATCCGCAGCCTTTACCGCGCAAAAATCCGGGAACGGTATTCTCCACCGAAGCGTTACATAATACCCGCGTATCACCGCATTCGATTAACACCGATCCTTCTGCGTGCCTGGTATAATGTCGTGTGATGGTGATGGGTCTGAGTTCATCCACTGCTCTGGCATCTGCACGCATAAATCGGTCTCCTCGAAAAGTAACGCGATTATACTGATCGCTATGCCTGGCGTCTGTGCCGTAGGATAATTATTCCAGTGGTGTGCCTGGCCGGTATTAATCGAAGTATCCATAAGTTATGATCCAGCCTTGAGCTACAGGAGATTAACAAGGTGCTAAAAAGTATGACTGCATTTGCCCGGGTGCAGGAGTCCTGCGATATCGGGACGCTTACCTGGGAATTACGCTCGGTCAATCATCGCTATCTCGAATTAGGCCTGAAATTACCGGACGAATTCAAATCGCTGGAACCGGAAATTCGCAAACTGGCCGCGCAATACCTAAAGCGGGGCAAGCTCGATGCCGGGTTGCGATATAAATTAAACGACACGTATGCTGCGGAAATCCAGATCGACGAAAAAATTCTGCTGAACCTGCGTAAGATCGAGCAACAGGTACTCAATATCGTGCACGAGGGCAGTAAGTTATCGGTTTCAGATATCCTTGGCTGGCCCGGCGTGATAGCCGATATCGAGAAGGATATGTCGCCACTGGCCACGCTCGCGCTGGAGAGCCTGGAAAAAGCCCTGGCGCAACTGGTCGAAACCCGCGCAAGTGAAGGTAAGGCATTGGGGAAACTCATTACTTCCCGCTGCAAACAGGTAGGCAAAATCGTGCAACAGCTTAGGGAGCACAGGCCTAAAATGATTTCGGCAATGCACAAAAAGTGGAAAACTAATCTGAGCGAAAATTTGCAACAATGGAGTGAACAGGCAGATCAGGGTCGCCTCGAACAGGAGCTGGCAATACTGGCGCAAAAACTCGACGTCGATGAAGAGCTGGACCGTATAGATACCCACGTCGCAGAAGTGGAAAAGGTTTTAAAACGCAAAGAAGCGGTAGGCAGGCGTCTCGATTTCCTGATGCAGGAATTAAATCGCGAAGCCAACACACTCGGGTCGAAGTCGCAGGATAGCCTCACCACGCAATGGTCGGTTGACCTCAAGGTGCTGATCGAACAAATGCGCGAGCAGGTGCAAAATATCGAGTAAAGAACTCGCCAGTCCGAACTTTTGGCTTAGGTATGAAAATCAGGCCGCCAGGGTTCTGTGACAGCATGATCCCTAAATCAGTCCTCGTTCCGAAAAACACAAAGTCTCTTCACCGATAATCACGTGGTCCAGTACGCGGATGTCGACCAGAGCCAGCGCCTTTTTGAGGCGTTCGGTTATCTGTATATCGGCCTGGCTGGGTTCGGCGACTCCGGATGGATGGTTGTGCGCCAGAATAACGCAGGCTGCATTATCGGCCAGCGCCTGCTTCACTACTTCGCGCGGATAAACGCTGGCGCCATCGACCGTTCCCCGAAACATTTCGCGAAAAGCTATGACACGGTTGCGATTATCCAGCATCAGGCAGGCAAACACTTCATGCGGGTAGTCACGTAACTGTGCGCGCAGATAACTGACGGTATCGGCCGGGTTAGTCAGGCAGTCATTGCGCTTGAGCGTCTCGGACATGTGCCGATTCGCCATTTCGAGTACCGCCTGTAATTGTGCGTATTTGGCCGGACCGAGACCCCTGTAGCTACAGAAGCTTGTCTGTGAGGCGGTGAGCAGGGCGCGCAGCGAGCCAAAGCTGGCCAGGAGCTGGCGCGACAGGGCTACAGCCGATACGCCCTGAATGCCCGTACGCAGGAAAATTGCGAGTAATTCGGCATCGGACAGTGCGTGCGCACCTTTGATTAAAAGCTTTTCGCGGGGTCTTTCTTCGCTCGGCCAGTCGGTGATAGCCATGTGTATTCCTTTACGTTGCATCTACTTCCGCTAAAATAGAGCAAATGGACTTAACTCTCAAGAAAAAAATTCTGTTGGGCGTGACCGGTGGCATTGCAGCCTACAAGTCGGCCGAGTTAATTCGTCTGCTGGTCAGGGCCGGCTCCGAAGTGCGCGTGGTGATGACACCCTCGGCACGCGAGTTCGTCCAGCCGATGACTTACCAGGCGCTTAGCGGGCACCGGGTTTATACCGATTTATTCGATGCCGAGGCCGATTCGGCGATGGATCATATCGAACTCGCGCGTTGGGCTGAATTGATCGTTATTGCGCCGGCTTCGGCTAATTTTATCGCCAAGTTGAGGGATGGCTACGCGGATAATCTGCTGCTCACGCTATGTCTTGCGAGTGAGCATCCGGTTGCTATTGCGCCTGCGATGAACCAGCAAATGTATACCAATGATGCGACGCTGGAAAATATTCGCGAACTCGCTGCGCGCGGTGTAAAAATCTGGGGTCCAGCCGAGGGTGACCAGGCCTGCGGCGATGTGGGCCCGGGTCGAATGCTGGAACCCGATGGGTTGCTGGATCTTATTGCCGCGTATTTTAGCCCGGGGAAGCTGGACGGTAAGCAGGTGTTGATTACCGCCGGCCCGACCCGTGAAGCGATTGACCCGGTGCGCTATATCAGCAATCGAAGCTCCGGTAAAATGGGTTACGCGCTGGCGCAGGCGGCCAGCCAGGCAGGCGCTGAAGTCACCCTGGTTAGCGGTCCGGTCAGCCTGTCGCCACCAGCGGGTGTCGCGCGCGTATCGGTGAGCAGCGCGCTCGAAATGCGAGATGCGGTTATGGAGTACGTCCCAAAAGCCGATATCTTTATCGCCTGCGCCGCGGTGTCTGATTATCGCGTGGAAAATCCGGCGACTCAGAAAATTAAAAAAAATAATTCGGGCATGCGCCTGGACCTGGTGCTC
>JBGMRM010000120.1:0-5903 GCA_048061415.1 Gammaproteobacteria bacterium
CTGATAGCGCTTTGAGCGATCACACCCGGGCAGAAATAGACCGTAGTGTTTCCCGCTTCCCGCCCGATCAGAAACGCTCGGCTGTATTGTCTGCGCTGAATGCCGCGCAGCACCAGAACCAGGGGTATCTGACCACTGAATTGATGGATGCGGTAGCCGAATACCTGGAGCTTGCTGCGATTCATGTATACGAAGTCGCCTCGTTCTACTCGATGTACGAAACCAGCCCGGTAGCGCGCAATAATGTCGCCATTTGCACCAATATCAGCTGTATGCTGATGGGTGCGGAAAGCATCGTCGATCACGTGCAGCAGAAACTGGGTATCAAGATCGGCGAAAGCA
The DNA here is from genome assembly GCA_048061415.1 of Gammaproteobacteria bacterium. Taxonomy (GTDB): domain Bacteria; phylum Pseudomonadota; class Gammaproteobacteria. The sequence goes on from JBGMRM010000120.1 coordinate 343, forward strand.
CGGACGATGGTCGGATTTATCTCAAATGCGAAGAAGAATGCCTCGCCGCCTGTACCGGTGGGCCGATGATGCAGGTCAACCATGTATATTATGAAAATTTGACCCCGGAAAAGGTCGATGAAATTTTGGATGGGCTGAAATAGATATGGCTAACGAAGTCTGTTTTGCGACCCTGAAATACGAACAGCCCTGGAGCATGGACAGTTATCTGAAATCGGGCGGATACCAGGCGCTGAAAAAAATCCTCGATGAGAAAATCCCGCCCGAAGACGTGATCGAAGAAGTCAAGGCCTCTGGTTTGCGCGGCCGTGGAGGCGCTGGTTTTCCGACCGGTTTGAAATGGAGTTTCATGCCACGAAATGCAGCGGTAGAAAAATACCTGGTATGTAATTCGGATGAATCCGAGCCAGGCACCTGCAAGGACCGCGACATTTTGCGGTTCAACCCGCATGCACTGGTCGAGGGCATGATGATTGCCGGCTACGCAATCGGCGCGAAGGTGGGATATAACTATATGCGCGGCGAGTTTATGGATGAGCCATCGATACGGTTCGAGGCGGCAGTGAAAGAGGCGTACGAAGCCGGGTACCTGGGGAGAAATATCCTCGGCAGCGGGGTCGACTTCGACCTGTACGGGGCGCTCGGCGCGGGCGCCTATATCTGTGGCGAAGAAACCGCGTTGCTCGAATCGCTCGAAGGCAAGAAAGGCCAACCACGCTATAAGCCGCCATTCCCGGCCAACTATGGACTTTATGGGAAGCCGACGACGATCAATAACACCGAATCGCTGGCATCGGTGCCGGCGATCATGCGCAACGGCGCACAGTGGTTTGCCGACCTTGGCCTTCCCAACAATGGCGGCGTCAAGCTGTTTTCGGTTTCGGGCCACGTCAACAAACCGGGAAATTTCGAAATCAATATGGGTACGCCGTTTAAGGATTTACTCGAAATGGCGGGCGGGGTGAAAGACGGCCGAAAACTCAAAGCGGTGATTCCGGGTGGTTCGTCGGTACCCGTGCTGCCCGGTAATATTATGATGGATTGCACCATGGATTACGATTCGATCGCGAAGGCGGGGTCGATGCTGGGATCCGGTGCGGTAATCGTGATGGACGAAACCACCGATATGGTACTGGCGCTGCGTCGCATTTCACGATTCTATTATTCCGAATCCTGCGGGCAGTGCACACCCTGCCGCGAGGGTACCGGCTGGTTATACCGCATGCTGAACCGGATCATCGATGGGAACGGACGTCTCGAAGATATCAGCAGGCTGGAAGAGGTTTCCCACAAGATCGAAGGCCGCACTATTTGTGCGCTGGGCGATGCGGCTGCGATGCCGGTGTGGAGCTTTATCAGACATTTCCGCCACGAATTCGAATTTTACGTCGAGCACAGCCGCTCGATTATTGAAAACGCAGCCTAGGCCCGCGCATGAGCGACAGTGTCACAGTCACGATCGATGGAAGGGAGATTCAGGCTCAGCCCGGCCGCCTGTTGATCGATGTGGCCGATGAAAACGATATTGTGATTCCCCGTTTTTGCTATCACAAAAAGCTTTCTGTGGTGGCCAATTGCCGCATGTGCCTAATAGAAATCGAACGTTCGCCGAAGCTGATGCCAGCCTGTGCTACCCAGGTAGCTGACGGTATGATAGTCAGGACACGCTCGGCGAATGCGATCGCCGCACAAAAATCGACGATGGAATTTTTACTGATCAATCATCCACTCGATTGTCCGATTTGCGATCAGGGTGGGGAGTGTGAATTGCAGGATGTGGCGATGGGATTCGGCGCGGGGGTATCGCAATACAGCGAGCAAAAACGTGTCGTCATGGACAAGAATATCGGCCCGTTGATCGCGACCGATTTCACTCGCTGTATCCACTGTACCCGTTGCGTGCGTTTCGGCGACGAAATCGCGGGCTTGCCCGAATTGGGTCTTACCGGTCGAGGTGAACATGTAGAGATAGGGACCTATATCGAAAAAGCGCTCGCGTCTGAAATGTCGGGTAATGTGATCGATATTTGCCCGGTCGGTGCATTAACCGCCAAACCATCGCGATATATCGCTCGACCCTGGGAATTGACCCAGCATCCAGGCATCGCGGCGCACGATTGCATCGGTTCGAACATTTATATTCACACCCGCGATAACCGCGTGATTCGTGTGGTGCCGCGAGAGAACGAATCGATCAACGAAAGCTGGATCTCCGACCGTGATCGATTCAGCTATACCGCCCTGAGCGATGAATCCCGTATCGAATCACCGATGATGCGAGTCAAAGGAAAGCTCCAGCCGGTTGACTGGGAGACGGCGATCAATAACGCAGTGAAGAAGCTATCTGCGGCGGCCAGTAAAGACGTCAGTCAGATCGCCGCACTGGTTAGCCCACAGGCGACACTGGAAGAGCACTTTCTGCTGCAAAAGTTATTGCGCGGGCTGGGGTCTAATAATATCGATCATCGTCTCAACCAGATCGATTTCTCCGCCCAGGAGCAGGCGGCGACGATGCCGTGGCTGGGAAGATCGCTGGAGTCGGTCGAGTCGCTAAATGCCTGCCTGGTCGTCGCTGGAAATTTGCGCCTCGAACAACCGATCTTATCGCACCGCCTGCGCAAGGCGGTGATTAACAATGGCGCGAAAGTATCGTCCGTGTGCCATGTTGGCGACCAATCTAATTACCCGGTGCTTGAGGAATTAACGGGTTCGGTCGAACAGTTACTCAACGATCTGGGTTGCGTGGTGGTGGCGCTGGCAGAAAAATCAGGCGCCGAATTGTCTTCGCACCTGAACAAGATACTCGATGGAGTGAGTCCTCGAAACGAACACCTTGCTATTGCTAAATCCCTGAGTGCCGGCAAGACATCGGCAGTCATAGTGGGTATGCAGGCACTCGGCAGCCCATACCTGTCGCTGATCCAGGAACTGTGTGAAGCCATCGCGAGTTTGAGCGATTCGACGCTGGGTTATCTGTCCCCCTCGGCGAATAGCGCGGGCGCCTGCCTCGCCGGATGCCTGCCGCATCGTGAGGTAACGGGAACGCCGTCGGCGGATACGGGTGAAAATACCGCTCAAATCATGGAATCGAAACATAAGGTGCTCCTGACCTTCGGCCTCAATCCGACCCTCGATATCCATAATAGCGCACAGCGAAAGCAGCTTGCGGAAAACAACGACTATATTATCGCGATCAATACCTTCGATAATAACTTCATTCAGGAGCAGGCCGACCTGGTATTACCACTCGCAGCGTTTGCCGAGACTTCCGGTACTTTCGTCAATGTAGAGGGCCTGTGGCAAAGTTTTAACGGCTGTGTCAAAGCCTGGGGTGAAGCCCGACAGGGCTGGAAAATAATGGCCGCGCTTGGCCAGTTGCTGTTACCGGGCGAATTCGATTACCCCGATTCGGTGGCAATTAGAAATGAAGTCAAGGAAAAGTGCCGTGACCTGGTGTTGAATAATTTCAACGGTGTGCGCTCATCCGCGCTCAAGTTACCCGTTAGGTCGAGGTCGGTCCAGAAAATTGGTGTGGCGCCGATTTATGCCAGCGACGACCTCGCGCGATTATCCGCTGCCTTGCAGGCAACACCGATCATGAAACAGCAAGGCGCCTTGCTGATGAACCGGGCGCAGGCCGAAAAACTCAACCTGGCGGCTGCCGAACAGGTACAGGTCAAACAGCGGCAGGGTACCGCGGTACTGCCATTGCAGCTCAGCGACAATATTCCGGCCGGATGTGTCTGTGCCCCAACCGGAATCGAAGCGGTCAGTAACCTGGCCGAGACCTATGGGCCGGTTGAGCTGGAGTTCGTATCGTGATCGAATTTTTGACGGCGTTCTGGTACTGGTTCCCCGAACCACTTCGATATACGGTTTACACCGTCGCGACAGCACTCGTTATCCTGGTGCCATTGTTTCTCGTGGTTGCCTATTACACTTTTGCAGAGCGTAAGGTAATTGGCTACATGCAGTTGCGCAAGGGGCCTAACCGCGTCGGTCCCAAAGGCCTGTTCCAGCCGTTTGCCGACTTGCTCAAACTGATGTTTAAGGAAATCATCATCCCAACCAATTCAAACCGCTACCTGTTTATCATCGCGCCGGTTATTACCTTCGCGCCCTCGATGGCAGCCTGGGCAGTGATTCCATTCAACGATACCCTGGTATTTAGCGATATCAACGCCGGGCTACTCTATATCCTGGCGATGACATCGGTGGGCGTGTACGGCGTTATCATTGCGGGCTGGGCATCCAACTCCAAATATGCGCTACTGGGGGCGATGCGTTCGGCGGCTCAAATCGTAGCCTACGAAATAGCCATGGGTTTCGCCCTGGTCGGCGTGTTGATGGCCGGTGGCAGCCTTAACCTGGGTGATATTGTCGGGGGACAGCAGGGTGGTTGGAGTAACTGGTATTTCCTCTGGCTTTTTCCCATGTTCATGGTTTACCTGATATCGGGCGTCGCCGAAACCAACCGGGCGCCGTTCGATGTGGCCGAAGGGGAATCTGAAATCGTCGCCGGCTTTCACGTCGAGTACTCGGGCATGACTTTCGCGGTATTTTACCTCGCCGAGTACGCCAATATGATTTTGATCGCGATGCTGACATCGCTGCTGTTTTTTGGTGGGTGGTTGAGCCCGTTTCCGGATCTAATTGGCGACAGTATCGGCTGGTTGTTCGCCAAAACCTCGGTATTTATGCTGCTATTTCTGTGGTTTCGCGCCACTTTTCCACGCTATCGCTACGACCAGATCATGCGACTGGGCTGGAAGGTCCTGCTCCCGGTCACCGTCATCTGGATCACGGTAGAAGGCGTTCTGGTATATTTTGAACTCGGTCCCTGGTCTGCCTGACATCATGTTTACGAAAATAAATTTTTACCTCAAAAGCTTTCTCTTTCTGGAGTTACTGAAGGGTATGAGTTTGACGGGGCGCTATTTTTTCAGCCGCAAGATTACCGTCCAGTATCCTGAAGAAAAGACCCCGATTAGTCCGCGGTTTCGCGGTTTACACGCGTTACGCAGATATGCCAATGGCGAGGAACGCTGTATCGCCTGCAAGCTGTGCGAGGCGGTGTGTCCAGCGCTCGCGATTACGATCGAATCAGAGCAGCGGTCGGATGGTACACGGCGCACCACGCGCTACGACATCGACCTGTTTAAGTGTATCTATTGCGGCTTTTGCGAAGAAGCCTGTCCGGTCGATGCGGTCGTCGAAACCAATATTTTCGAATACCACTTCGAAAATCGTGGTGAAAATATTATGACCAAGGATAAATTGCTCGAAATCGGCGATCGATACGAAGCCCAGCTGGCAGCCGACCGCGCAGCGGATGCACCTTACCGGTAACTGCTAGAGATGATCGAAGCGATTATTTTTTATTTTTTTGCAGCCATAGCAATAGCCTCCGCGACTGCAGTGGTGACGGTAAGAAACCCGATACATGCGGCCTTGTTCCTGGTGCTCACATTTTTCACCAACGCGGTTATCTGGATAACGCTGGAAGCCGAATTCCTGGCTATCAGCCTGGTACTGGTTTATGTCGGCGCGGTGATGGTGCT
>JBGMRM010000121.1:0-5895 GCA_048061415.1 Gammaproteobacteria bacterium
CTCATGGCTGCCAGAGTCAGTGGGAACCAGCGAATCGCCCCTCATGGCGGCAGTAGGCACCGTGGGAATCGGCCTGCTGGTGCTAACGGGTACTATGGTCGCCTGGCAAAACAATTTGATCTTGCCACTTGCCAGCCCATTACTGCTGATTGCCCTGATCTTCATGCTGCACATGACCTACGGATTTTTCATTGAGTCTCGGGGTAAGCGGCAACTGGCTCATTTATTCGGCCAATATATCCCGCCCGAACTGGTCGATGAAATGAGTGACTCGCCGACCGATTTCTCGCTCGACGGCGAAAGCCGAGAAATGACGGTGCTGTTTTCCGATGTGCGCGGGTTTACCACCATTTCCGAGGGTATGGATCCGAGGCAACTGACCCAGTTGATGAACGCCCTGCTGACGCCTATGACCCGGGTAATCCACAAAAATCGAGGTACGATAGACAAGTACATGGGCGATGCGATCATGTCTTTTTGGGGCGCCCCTTTGCGTGATTCCGAACATGCACGTCACGCGCTTTATGCCGCGATGGAAATGATCGAGGAATTAAAAATTATCCGCAAGGAATTCAGCTCGCGCGGATGGCCTGAAATAAATATCGGCATTGGTCTCAATACCGGCGCGATGAACGTGGGCAATATGGGCTCGGAATTCCGTATGGCTTACACCGTGATTGGTGATGCGGTTAACATTGGCTCGCGACTGGAAGGATTGACCAAAAAGTACGGGGTCAACATTATAGTCAGTGAAAGCACCAGGGCCGGAATCAATGAGTTTGTGTTTCGAGAGCTCGATTTGGTCCGTGTCAAGGGTAAAAACGAACCGGTTGCCATTTTCGAGCCAGTTGGGCACAGGAATGACCTGGATAAATCCGTTAAGTCGGAATTGACACGCTACAAACAGGCGTTGATCGGATTCAGGTCTCAAAACTGGGACAGAGCCGAAAACGACTTTTTCAGTCTGAATCGATCCGACCCTGATCGGAAACTATACCAGGTATACCTCGATCGGATCGTCCATTATCGAAAAAATCCGCCTGGCTCCGACTGGGACGGCGTTTATACGCATGCTTCCAAGTAAGCTTCTAAGCCGCCTCGCCCCAGCACAGGCGCAATTCCCGGGCCAGTATTTCAATCCCTTTTCTCAAATCTTTTTCACTTTGCACGTAATTGATACGGATACAGCTCTCGGCATGTTCGCCAACCTGCTCCTGACCGGGGAAAAAATACTTTCCCGGAACAACCAGCAGGCCTTTTTGCTTAAGCCGTTGATAAAGTTCGCTGGTTGTAATCGGTAAACCGTCAAACCATAGCCACAAAAATATAGCCCCTTCCGGTTTATGAATATGCAGGCGAGAATCGTCTATCGATTCGCGAATCAGACGAACCGCCAACTGTGATCGCGTCTGGTAATACGGCAAAATAACGTCATGGCACAGCGGTAACAGGGCATTATCGCGCATAAGCTGGTTGACGATAACCGGGCCGATACCGCCTGGAGCCAGACTGGTGATAGCCGTCATATTGGAAAATTGCCGGATGATTTCTTCGTTGGCTATGACGATACCGGTTCTCGCGCCGGGTAACCCCAGCTTGGAGAGGCTCATACATACAATCGTGTTATCGTTCCAGAATGGATTGGCCTGCCTGAAAATAATATTCGGAAATGGCGTCCCGTAGGCGTTATCGATCATGAGCGGCACATCATTTTTTTGTGCAATCTGGTCCAGTTGATCGCATTCGGCATCGGTCAATACGTTCCCACTGGGATTGGTCGGGCGAGATACGCAAATCATGCCTGTACTGCTATCGACCTCCAGCTGGTCAAAGTCTACCTGGTATTTGAAAAAACCGTTGTCCAGATGTTCGATCCGGGCCTGCTGGCTGGTAATCAGCGAGTCTTCGATACCCACATCGCAATAGCCTATGTATTCGGGCACCAAAGGTATGAGAATTTTCCGCTGTCGGCCCTGCGATTTACCCGCAAAGGAATTAAACAGGATAAAAAAAGAACTCTGGCTACCGTGGGTTAAGGCGATGTTTCGCCGTTCAATCTTCCAGCCGAATTGTTGTCGGAAAAATTCGCTCAGCGTTTCGATGAACGCTTCCTTCCCCTGCGGCCCATCGTAATTAGCCAGTGCGCGCACCAGTTCACCCGAGCGCAGTAATTTTTCAACAACCAGTTCGAAGGCGTGTATCGCCCCAGGAATTGCAGCAGGGTTCCCTCCGCCCAGCATTACCACATCGTCCTGCAACAATCCTTCGTTCAAATCATCCATTAAATGAGTGATCCCCGAGTAACCCGCAAAATGGCGTCCAAAATCGGAAAAATTCATACTGCTTCTTGAGCTGTTAAACGAATTCCAAGCATAGCCTAGATCGAACGCCTGAATTCGATTAAATCTGGAATCCTTGGATATGGGGGATTGATACCGCCTGGTGAATCCTGTGACAGGCCTGCCAGGATCCGGGGTTATTTGTTAGACTGATTTCAATTAATTAAACTCGATATCTATGAAGTACGCACACCGCCTGGAATTTTGCGTCAGAGACTACGAATGCGATATGCAGGGTGTAGTCAACAATGGCGTTTACCAAAATTACCTGGAGCACGCACGCCACGAATTTCTGCAGTCTCGGGGCATCAATTTTGCCGATATGACCGTGAAACGAATCAATCTTGTCGTTGTTCGAGCCGAACTTGACTATCGCAATTCGCTTAGGAGCAATGACCAGTTCGTGGTGTGTAGCAATATCCAGCGAATATCCAGACTTCGATTCGAATTTTTGCAGGATATCTTTCGCATCCCCGATCAAACGCTGATGCTACAGGCCAGGATCGTCGGCACTTCGTTAAATCAGCGAGGTCGCCCGTTTATCGCGCAGGAGTTATCGAAGTTATTCGACGATTGTAGTTTATGCCCGGTTGTTCCAGTTCTTCCAGGCCGCTAAATCCCGGCGGCAACGCTACGTTATAAATTGCCAGCTGATTTCGAGCCTGGTCGATCGAACTTATTGATTGCATGATCACTGGTACACTGAGAAAATATAACTTTCAATTTCAGGGTCTGTCATGGGATTTCTAAGCGGTAAAAAAGCACTGGTTGTAGGCGTCGCGAGCAACCGTTCGATTGCCTATGGAATCGCACAGGCGATGCACCGGGAGGGCGCTGAGCTCGCTTTCAGCTATGCCAACGAAAGGCTTAAACCCAGGGTAGAAAAGTTTGCCGCCGAATTTGATTCAAATATTGTGATCCCCTGCGATGTCGCGATCGATAGCGAAATCACCGGCATGTTCGATGCGCTTGGAAAACACTGGGGCTCACTGGATATAATGGTACATTCGATCGCATTCGCGCCTCGCGAAGCGCTCGATGGAGACTATCTGGAAAACCTGGACAGGGAGGGGTTTCGGGTGGCCCACGATATCAGTTCCTATAGCCTGGCGGCGATGGCTAAAGCCGCTCGGCCGATGATGCAAGGCACCAACGGCGCCATTATCACGATGACCTATCTCGGATCCGAGCGCGCGCTACCCAACTACAATATCATGGGTGTCGCCAAGGCCAGCCTGGAGGCTAATGTTCGCTATCTGGCTGCTGCACTTGGGCCGGAGGGCATTCGAGTTAATTCGATATCGGCCGGTCCGATCAAAACCCTGGCTGCTGCAGGTATCGGCAGTTTCAAGAAAATCCTCGACGAAGTGGCGCATAATTCCCCACTGAGGCGAAATGTTACCACCGAGCAGGTGGGCAATACCGGCGCGTTTTTATGTTCTGACCTGGCTTCGGGTATCACCGGGGAGAATATCTATGTCGATTCGGGATACAACATCGTCAGCATGGGCGTACTCGAGCGCTGACAGCCTGGATCGACCGGCTATTGTAACTCCTGTATCGGCGTCTTGACGACTTCAGCCGCGTCTGTGAGTGCCTTGATAACAGACTGGTATTCGAGGTTTGCCGACGCCGTAGTAAAGGCTTTGACTGCTGCATCATCGGTGCCTGAATTGTTTGACAAAACCGCCGATAATTCGATCAGGGAATAGGCTCCACTAGCAAGGGAGAGGCCGTCAAATACCCGACCACCTTCGGGTTTATCCATCGTAAATGCACGTTTTAATAGCTCCGGATTAAATTCCGGGCTATCGCGACTGACAAAATCACGGCCGATAATTTCCAGGCCCCAGTCCGCCGCTATCGCATCCAGATTATTGCCACTTTTCAGCTCCTGTAATGCCTGCCTGCCAATCTCGATATTGATTTCCCTGCCTTTTCGTTGGGTTAAGATTTGCTCTATCTCATCCCTCACCTGTTCGAGCGATTTCTGTGATGCCGGCTGCTGCTGATTGAGCCGGACAAAGACTATCCTGTTGTCTGCGAGTTCGATCGCCTCACTATTGAGTCCCTGACGTAGTACATCGTTCGAAAAAGCCAAATTCCTGACCGCGGCTTCAGCAGCGATGCCAGTCCCTGCACTGCGGTCAAACCAGTCGGAGGTTTGCACCTCAAGACCCAGTTGTTCGGCGGCCGGTAGCAGGGAATCCGATTGTTCGTAAGTGAGGTTGGACAGGTTCTCTACCATATCAAAAATTTGACCTTCCGCGATCTCGGTTCTGAGTTCGTCTTCCAGTTCGGCTCTGACTTCTTCGAAGGATTTGGTACCGCCTTCGTTAATCGCTTCCAGCCTGATCAAATGCCAGCCAAATGAAGATTTCACCGGGTCGCTTATTTCGCCGACGCGCATCGCAAACAGCGCGGTTTCAAATGGCTGCACCATCGTGCCTGGTTCAATTTCCCCCAGATTTCCTCCATCGGCGGCAGAACCCGGGTCCTGTGAAAATTCCCGCGCCAGCGAAGCGAAATCTGCACCCTGTGCGATTTGCTGCCTGATTTCGAGAATGCGCTCGCGTACCTCATCGCTCTCCTGTTGCGAGGCGCCTTCATCCACCGAGAGCAAAATATGGCTCGCTTCCCGAGATTCCGGGACGGTAAAAGCATCTTTGGTATTCTGATACCGATTGAGCAACACGTCTTCCGAAATCTCGATCGAAGATTTTACCCGCTCAAGGTTCAGCTCCAGGTAATCAATTTTAATTTGTTCGGGACGCATAAAAAGAGCCGCCTGAGCCTGGTAATAATCTTCGATTTCGGCATCGCTTAGTTCGAATGAGGCGGCGCCTGTCGGGCGGGTCAGCACACGAATTTTTCGTGTCTGGTTAGACAGGCTTGCAAACTGGTTTTGGCTTTGCGGCAAAATAAAGGCAGTGGCCACGATGCCTGTCTGTAATTGCCCGGAAGCCTGGGCCTGCCTGAATTCCTGTTCGAAACCAGCCGCTGAATAACCCAGCGACCGCAGTTGTGCCTTGTATATCGACGGGTTAAATTCGCCCTCGGTCTTAAAATCATCCATCGAACGAATTAACCTGTTTAGCTCGTCGTCCCCGATCCGGTATCTCTTTTCTTGAGCGTAGGTGCGCAGTACAGTCGCCTCGATCAGTTGAGTCAAAGCCTGATCTTTAAGCAGTGCCTCACTATCGAAGCTCTCAGGTATGGCCCCTCCAAAAATCTGGGCCAGTCGCTGGCGGTAACTGGCGTAGGCTGTATCGAGTTCTCTGGGTGAAATTTCCACGCCATTGACCGTAGCGGCAGGTAAAGCCTGCCCGCCACCAAGATAAGAGTTAACACCAAATAGTGCGAACGGGATACTGATCAGAATTATGATGGCGTAGGCAATCCAGCCTGTAACCCTGTCTCTAATTGCCTGAAGCATGATTTAATTCCACTGCCTTTAGCTGAATGGTACGGTATAGAGCCTACGGCAACATCGACTCTATTGATGGCGGAGTGGACGGGACTCGAACCCGCGACCCCCGGCGTGACAGGCCGGTAT
>JBGMRM010000122.1:0-1462 GCA_048061415.1 Gammaproteobacteria bacterium
TGCAACGCATGATCGAAGTCATTCGCTCGTTTCCGGAACTGCCTTTATGGATGGCGCTGTCGGCGGTGTTGCCGGTCAACTGGAGTCCAATTTTTATTTTCTTCGGTATCACGGTCATTTTGGCGATGCTCGACTGGACCGGACTCGCACGAGCGGTACGGTCGAAATTACTGGCGCTACGCGAGGAGGATTATTGCTCTGCCGCTGTTTTGATGGGTGCTCGCCCGGGGCGTATCATCGGCCGCCACCTGCTGCCGGGCTTTATGAGCCATCTGATCGCTTCCGCAACGCTGTCTATTCCGGCCATGATACTGGGTGAAACCGCACTGAGCTTTCTCGGTCTTGGGTTACGACCACCGGTGACGAGCTGGGGGGTGTTGCTCAACGAAGCACAGAATATTAATGTCGTGGCGCTTTACCCCTGGTTGATGTTTCCTGTCGTGCCGGTGATTTTAATTATTCTCGCTTTCAATTTTTTCGGCGATGGGCTCCGCGATGCAGCCGACCCGTACAAGTAGATAAATTACGGGCTTAGTTGCGCATGGCAATACAACTTTATCTGCGCCTAGATTGTCCCGTGTGTGGTAATGGGACAGTAAAAACGCTTTACGAGACACCGTTTTCCGACCCACAGTTGCGCCAGTTCTTGCTTGAATTTTACCGCGGCAGGGCGAAGCTGGATTCACTCGCCGATGAAAAATACCAAATCTCGAAATGCCAGCGGTGCGGGTTTATCTATCAAACCAACGTACTGAACGAAGACGGTATGCTTGCCCTCTATAGCGAGTGGGTTGATGCCAAAAAGAGTTTGCAAAAAAAGCAAACCGCAAAGGCCAGGTTATTTAAGCAGTACGCGCGGCAAATTGAAATACTAAGCTGGCTTTTTAAGCAGCCGCCCCGGCAGGTAAAAGTACTGGAATATGGCATGGGGTGGGGTTACTGGAGCCGCATGGCGCAGGCCTTTGGCTTTGACGTGCGGGGACTGGAGCTATCGCCAGAGCGCGCTGCGCACGCCCGTTCCCTCGGGGTCGAAGTGATCGACAGGCTTCCCGGGGATGAGTCTCAGTTCCATTTTATTTACGCCAATCAGGTTTTCGAGCATCTCCCGGCGCCACTCGAAACCTTGCAGCAATTAGCAGCGCAATTGAAGCCCGATGGGGTGGTTTATCTGCGCGTACCCGACGGCCGCGATGTCGAAAAGCGACTGAGGCATTCGGGCTGGTCGCCCGATCTCGATGCGATTCACCCATTAGAGCATATCAACTGCTTTACTCGTTCGACCCTGCGACATCTCGCATCGAATGCAGGCCTGGAACCGCTCCAGCCACCCCTGCGACTCAATCTCGGCAGTTTATGGGGTGGAATAAAACGGGAGTTTTCCGATCGATTTTTAACCACACATATTTTTTTCAGGAAACAATAAGGTCACGGCATACGTCCCTCATCGATATCGTATTAAAAT
>JBGMRM010000122.1:1562-5872 GCA_048061415.1 Gammaproteobacteria bacterium
TTTCAGGAAACAATAAGGTCACGGCATACGTCCCTCATCGATATCGTATTAAAATATATTAAGTCAAGATTTGACCCCATGCCCTGGCTGACAGCTACTGATTCTCGAGCAAAAGCTGAAACTGGGAATTACCATCGACGAGTTCGTTATAGCGGTCGTAGGCGACCAGTTTGCCTTGCTCCATCACCATCACCCGGTCAAAATTTTCGGCTAACTGGGCGCGCGCCAGCCCCCAGAAGATAGCGCGCGATTTCATCTGTTCACGTACGCCTTTTATCAGGCGGCGTTCGGCGGCGGTATCGAGACTCGCCATCGCCTCGTTTACAATCAACAGATCCGGTGCTTTGATCAGGCAGCGCACCAGCCCCATTTTTTGTCGTTGGGCCAGGGATAAGCGAGAGCCGGCCACGCCCACTTCATAATCCAGACCCGAATCGATGATATCGCTACGCAACTCCAGTTTTTTGACCACGTCTGCGATCAGTTTGTTGATCCTGGTTTGCGCGTTGGCATAACCGTAGGCCAGTTTTCCGAACAGGATATTGTCCTGAATCGAAATTCGGGGGTTGTATTGCGTTTCGTCGAAAAACTCGATGCCGAGATTGTTCTCCAGAGCTTCTTCTCGTATGCGTTTTCGGGCCTTAAGTATGCGTTGCTGGATCGATTCGTCAATGATTCCCAGGCGGTGCCGGGCGACTATTAACTTAAAAGGCAGCGAGAGCAGGTCAACCTTATCTTTATCGCTCATCGCTGCTGTCTCTTCTTCCCGAATGCGCAGTACTAATTGTTGAAACTCAGGCAGATCGTCAGCGTCGATGAAACTAAATTGTTCAAAAAGCTTGCTGTCGGGTTCCACGTCCGAGAACAGTTCGAGCATCATTTCGGCGAGCTTTATACCCGCCGAGAGAAAGTCGCTACTCAGGTCGGTTTCGTCGAGTACGCGGCGAATATACGGGTTGTTTGCCAGCTTTGTGGTATCGATCGAATCGTCATAAATTGTTCCAAACAGCAGGTTTTCGGCGACGGTTAAATTGGTGTTGTATTTATACTGGTCAAAAGGTTCCACCATTCTGGAATAGGTTGCCTGGCCGAGCTGGTCGTGTAGTTCTCTACGCGCCTGCATAATACGTCCGGCTAGCATGCTATTTTCTGCCTGGTCAACGTAGGATAACAAGCCAAAATGATAGATATCCTCGTCCAGTTCCACGATCGCAAGCATCTGCTGAACCCGCTCGCTAAACTGTGTTTCGTCCTTTGCACCGATGGCGGAATAATCAACCCAGTTATCGTCCACACTATGCGCCGAGCTGCCGGCCTTTAAAGCCAGTTGCCTGTTGTGTGCATCTTGTTTAGGGTCCTCTGGCTCGGTAACGCTAATCGGTCGGTTTTTCAGCGGGTACAGCAGGTTATCGCGAACCGAACCGGTGAACAGGTAAGTGTTCGGACCGACGTACCCGATCCTTCGGCCGATCAGGGCCTCCGGCATCTCGGCGATATTCCGGGTACCGATAGTAATCGTGCCTGCGGAAGGATTGATTAATCTCGAGAGTAAGCAGGCCAGTTCATCCTTGCCGCTATTACTTAATCCAACGGCCGCGACGTGCTGATCCAGTCCCAGCTTAAAGCTTGCGCCCTCGATACTAAAATATAAGCCATCTTCGCTGTAACTGATGCTATTGGCCAGTAATCCACCTGGCGGAAACCGGGCCGTATCGCTATCGCTGTCTATCAGGGCTGGGTCGATCAGATCCGGTGGGTTGAACTGCTCGATGACCTGGGTGTATTTGATCTTGATATCTTCCTTGCGCTGGTAATAGCGCAGCAATTCTTTCCACGGACCGGCCAGGTCCTTGTAAGCAACCAGTACAGCCACCATCGAGCCGATCGATAAATCGCCACGCAGCACGAAATAGCCGCCGACCGAGTAGAAAAAAAATGGGGTCAACTGCGCGATGAAATTATTCAAAAATTTGATCAGAAACTTGCGCCGATAAATCGCGTAGCGGATACGGTAGATGATGCCCAGGCGGTGGCCGATCTGCGCGCGTTCGTAATAGCTGGTGTCGTTAGTATGTACCTCGTTGATTCCCGCAACCGTTTCGCCTATACGCCCCGACAGATTACGCACCATTGCCACGCGTTCCTTCGCCAGCTGGTTGACACGTTTTTGCAGCTTTGGAATAACATACAATTGGAACGGATACAGTGAAATTGCGGCTAAACCGAGGAACATATCCTGCTGGAATATAAAAAATACATAGGTAAACAAAATGCCACCCTGGAATACCGGCAGTGTGTATGACTCGCCGATAAACTCGGCCAGGGGCTCGGTTTCGGCGGTAATCATCGGGATCAATTCCCCCGGGGATACGCGTTTAAAATGCGGGATAGGGAAACGCAAAACTCGCTCGTACAGTTCGTAGCGAAAACGCCACAGCAAGCGTTCGCCCAGGGCGCCGCGATATACATTGATGAGGAATTTGATGATACCGTTGGTGAACACCGCGAGCAAAAAAGCAGAACTGAGTAGCATCAGGTAGCTGATCTGGTCGACTGGATAGCCCAGGATTACGCTCGGAAAATCCATGCCTTCGAGCATGTTGATTATCTTTTTGGGCAACTCCAGGGTGACGTATACCACCGGTAATGAAACCAACGACAGGGCGATTAACGCCAACTGGCCGTTACGGCTGTGCTTCAAAATATACCGATAAAGGGAAGGTTCCATAGGTTGACAGCCGATAATTTACCGTTGAGTTTTCCCGTAGTATTTTTCTGGACACCCGCTCGATAGCGCGGACCCTGGCACCGGTGTACTATCGCGCATTGATCATCATTAATCAAATACCGGGACTAAACCACGCATGCCCCCCACAGTGGCCATCATACTCAAAGGATACCCGCGCCTGTCCGAGACCTTTATTGCGCAGGAAATTCGCGCACTCGAACAACGGGGTTTCAAATTATGCCTGTTCTCGTTACGTCATCCAACCGACCCGGCGAGCCATCCAGTCCATGCAGAGATAGAAGCGCAGGTTGTGTACCTGCCCGAATACATCCGTGACGATATACCACGGGTGCTGCGGGGTTGGTGGCATGCGCGTCGTCTGCCCGGTTATAGACAGGCCAGGCGAACATTTATTCGTGATTTACGCCGAGATTTCAGTGCCAATCGGATCCGTCGATTTGGCCAGGCGCTGGTGCTCGCGCAGGATATGCCCGCATCGGTCTGTCACTACTATGCGCATTTTATGCATACCCCGGCATCGGTTGCTTACTATGCGAGCCTGATCAATCAAAAACCCTGGAGCATATCCGCGCACGCAAAGGATATCTGGACTATCGATGACTGGGAAAAGCAGGAGAAAATTGCCAGTGCAAAATGGGTGGTAACCTGCACCGCCGCAAACGCCGAGTATTTGAGCGGATTGCCTGGCGCCGCCGGCAAGGTGACTTTGCTTTATCACGGACTCGACTTTAAACGGTTCCCGGATAATGACTCAAACCCGGCCGAACGTAACGGCCTGGATGAGCAAAACCCAGTACAACTGGTTTCGGTCGGGCGAGCGGTCGACAAAAAGGGTTATCGCTATTTGCTCGATGCTTTGGCCGCACTACCCGATAACATCCACTGGATATTTAACCACATCGGTGGCGGCGAGTTGCTTGAGCAGCTTAAAGAAAAAGCTGACTCCATGGGTTTGGACAATCGCATCAACTGGCTGGGTGCATTGCCGCAAACTGAAGTTCTCGCCCATTACAGGAAGGCCGATCTGTTTGTACTGCCGAGTAAGATATCCGACGATGGTGACCGTGACGGACTACCCAACGTGCTGATGGAGGCTCAAAGCCAACGGCTTGCCTGCCTGTCGACCAATATTTCCGGAATTCCCGAATTGATCGACCACGGTGAAACCGGCTGGCTGGTGCCACAGAACAACAGCGATGCGCTCAAAACCGCGCTGCTTAAATTAATCGCCGAACCCGAGTTGCGCCAAAAGTTAGCCGCGGCGGGTTTGCTGCGCGTGCGTAGCCAGTTTTCACTGGATCGAGGTATCGATCAATTAGTGGAAAAGCTCAGCCTGACCGCAAAGCCCTGAAAGAGTAGCTGCGATGAAGCTCGTATTGATACGCCACGGCCCCACCGAGTGGAACGTCGATAAACGCATTCAGGGGAGTATCGATAACCCGTTGAGCCAGGCGGGCATAGAACAGGTCAGCAAGCGAAAATTGTCGGCCGAAATGCTCAGCCTGGTCTGGTATACGAGCCCACTGCGCCGTGCCCGGCAAACCGCTCAGTTAATGGGCAT
>JBGMRM010000123.1:0-5852 GCA_048061415.1 Gammaproteobacteria bacterium
GATGCAGTCGAGCGTGAGATGCCACTGATGCTGATTTCACCGTCATCGTCGAAGCGGACCAACGCGACCTTTGGCGGCGATTCGGCCTCGGCATCGACCGAGATCCTGGAGCTCAACCCCAGCGATGCTGAGCGGCGTGGTATCAAAGAGGGGCAGAAAATCAGGTTGTGGAACGCGCTGGGCCAGGTCGAGTTAAGCGCACGCATTACCGATGCCGTGGCGCCTGGGGTTGTTTACAGCCCGAAGGGTACCTGGTTGAAAACCAGCGCCACCGGGCAAACGGTCAACGCGTTGATTTCGGCCGATCTAAAAACCGATATCATGCAGGGCGCCTGCTACAACGATACCTTTGTCGATTGCGAAGCGCTGCCTGATGCGATCTGATGCGCCGATCGAGCAACCCTCGAAGCGGCAAGCCAGGAGAATGGAAACCCTTTGACCGGTCACTTTGTTCCGCGGTGGAGGTCACGACCCGGTAATTAACCGGTTCCGGTAAATGAAAGCGATCGATATATTTTTCGCCGTGGCGGTTGCCGTAATCTGGGGAATGGGCTTTGTCATCGCCAAGGCAGCAATGTCACACTTTTCGCCTATCCTGTTGATGGCGCTCAGATTTACCCTCACCACATTTTGTCTGGTGTGGTTTTTCAGGCCACCCAGACGGTTGCTAAAAAGCCTTTTCTGGATTGCATTGGTCAGTGCCGCAATCCAGTATAGCCTGACCTTTAACGGTGTTCGCGGAATCGATGCTTCGACAGCAGCCCTGCTGATCCAACTGGAGGTGCCTTTCGGTTTACTGCTCGCCTGGCTGGTATTCGGCGACAGGATTTCGATCAGGCAAAGCGTCGGCCTGTTCATCGCCTTCGTCGGCGCCGTCCTGATTATCGGTGAGCCCAGGCTCAGGGGTGATCTTATCTATGCCTTCATGGTCATAGGCGGCGCTTTTACCTGGGCGGTGGGTCAGATCATGATTAAAAAACTGGGTAACCCGGGTGGCTTCATGCTCATCAGCAGCGTGGCGTTATTTGCCACGCCGCAATTGTACATCGCCTCGTTACTACTCGAATCGAACCAGATTGAGCAAATTCAAGGCGCCTCGCTATCCGCCTGGAGTGCGGTGGTTTATCTCGGCCTGATCATGACCGCGCTGGGTTATGCACTCTGGTATCGACTACTTGGACTCTACTCGGTCAACCAGGTGATGCCTTTCCTGTTATTGCTGCCGGTGACTTCGGTGGCGGGCGGCATCTTCTTCCTGGGCGAAACCTTAACGCTTAAGATTGCCCTCGGTGGCATGCTCGCGCTGGTCGGTGTGGCCTTGATTACAATCCAGCGATTCAGGGTGAAACCAGCGGGTTGACCGATTATAGGGTTTCAAACCCGCCTGGCGCACAGGCGAACCCCAGCCAATTTCCCTGACTGGAAATATTTGTCTACCGTGGAATAAAACAGATCCAGAGCGTCAACCGTCGCTTCGCCGTGGACTCGAACATGTCTCGACCTGTCAGCCCGGTATGCGTCGAGGCGTTGGTGGGTTAACGCTGCCCAGTCGTCGGTCATATCTTCGAAAAGCTCGATTTCAAATCCAGCCCGTGTTACATCCTGTCGATACTGCCCCATTTCGGGCAGGGTTATCGCGTACAACTCGCGTTCGAGTTCGTCTGATTCCTCGCGATTAAACTCGCCTATACTGCACAGGTCCTCGGTATAAAATTTACCACCTGGTTTCAGGATGTCACGGCAGCGGGCCAGCAAATAATCGCGCTCGGGTATATGGTATAGCGCGAGCCAGCTGACGATCGTATCGAAGCACTGCCCACTCCAGTGCTGGGTGAGAAAATTGCCACGACGGTGAATTATATTTTCGCTAATTTCGCATCGGCGGGTGAGATCCAGGGCTACCTCGTGCTGGTCCGCCTGCAACTCTAGTGCGGTAATCCGGGCTTCGGTTCGTTGCGCCAGATACCGGGCCGGTCCGCCGATACCGGACCCTATTTCCAGTATTTCTTGGCCGGCATGGATCCCGAGCAGCCGTATCGCCGTATCGAGCGCATCGGTACCATGATAATGCAACTGGTCGAGCGCACTCAGTTCGCTCACAGTCAATGGATCAGAATCCACCTTACCCAATTCCGCGAGTTCGTTATATACCCTTTCGACGTTGGTATATAACTTCATTGATTTGATTTCACGCATCGATTAACGCCCACTTTTCGTTCTTCACGCCGATATCGGGTAGCATTACGCCGCAGCACTGTAGAATTGATGCAGATTATAATCATAAATTGTGGCTGAGCCACCGCTACCACCGACTACCGCATGGAATCCTGATTCACCAGGATGAAAATCAGGTAATAGACGTTATCTCGATACCTATCCCAATTTTGCGCGGGATGTATCCCTTATGGTCAGTTGAAATTCCCCCTCCGAATGGGGAAGCTTCTACTCGAGTACAACTACATAATTATTATTAATGTCTATAGACAATACAACATTCACCGGCGCTCTACGTACCAGTTATACCTCCCTGTTTGGAACCCAGTGGGCGGCCTGGACCGGCGGCCTGGTTCTCGGCCTGGTGAATGTAATGATGTTTGCCTACGCAAAACCCTGGAGTGTTGCGGATGGCGTGAGGAACTGGGGCGACGCGACTTTCAACAGCCTGAACCTCTCGGATATTACCATCATTCCTCCGTACCTTTACTCCACATCGATAATAAATATTGGCATCGTTGCCGGGGCTATGGCAGCCGCGCTGCTGGCGGGACAATTTCGTATACAGGGTGCATCTCCCTATGAACTTTTCAAGGGGCTGATCGGTGGCGCCCTGATGGGTATAGGCGCGTCTATGGCTTTCGGTTGCAATATCGGCGGATTTTTCAGCGCGATCAGTGCATTGTCATTGGCCGGGGTCGCGATGATGGCGGGCCTTATGATCGGCACCTACATTGGCCTGCGTCTATTGATACTGGAAACCAAATACGTCAATTTCCCCGCCTCGAAGCGCGCCTCAACCGCGGTTAAAAGTGATTCTCCGTCCAGGCAAAGAAATCATTCGATCATCGGCGTGATACTATTGATCGCAGGTCTGGGGGTAGCATTACTTTACGATGGTTTCGACTATCCGACTCGTGGCGGATTTCTGCTGTTCGGTTTGATCCTCGGTCTCGTGATGCAGCGTACACGGTTTTGTTTTGTGCGCGCGTTCCGGGAACCGTTCATGACCGGTGATGGCGAAATGACGAAAGCAGTCATACTCGCGGTGGTGGTGAGCGTCATCGGTTTCTCTATTTTGAAATGGACCGACCTGCGCGATCTGGACGCCCTTGTATCGCCCGGTTTCTGGTTTGGCAGTTTTACCGGTGGCATCGTCTTTGGGATCGGCATGTCCGTAGCTGGTGGTTGTGCGGCTGGGTCTCTGTGGCGAGCGGGAGAGGGGCAAATTAAGCTGTGGGTCGCGATAGTTGGATTTGCACTGGCAGCCTCCCTGTACAGGGCCTGGCTGACAGACAGCGGCTGGTTGATGAAACTCGGCGACGCAGTATTTTTGCCTGATATAATTGGCTGGAAACTAGCTCTGGCTTCGATCCTGGGTATTATGTTCCTGTGGTATTTATTTGTGGTATGGAACGAGGCTAGTAAAAAACTCGTCGTAGCATGGTGACGGCCAGGCAAATCATCAGGCCGGGTGTCATTTTTTTAATTACCGTCCCGATACAGGACGGGAAAACAGATGTAAGAAGGGATATAATTTATTAATTAATACTATTGAGGGTACATCATGAAGATTAAATTGTTTTTTGTAGCGGCAGTGTTGTTTTTATTGACGGCGGGGGGATGCAGCACGATGTACGCCGATGCAAAAACCTTCGGGGCGCCCACCGAAGGCATGAGTAGCGAAGCCTATCAGTCGCTGGTTTTTCTGGATCCGCAGAATACGACGCGCATGGACTGGGCGGCGGTAAGAGGCATGCCAGGTAATTTTATGATCGATAACCAGGGCGATCCTACGATTTCCGTGGTGGATTACGAAAAAGGTGAAACCATCAAGAAAATTAAGATGGGCGATACCGGCAACCACCACCTCTGGATAATTCCCGGCGCTCGTTATGCCTGGTCTTCACAGCGCTACGAAACAGATCAGTTATGGACCATCGACCTGACGACTCAGGAAGTTGTGGACAAATTCCCGGTAAGCAGGAATGGCAAAAACGTAATTGCACCTTTGCATATTGGCTTCGCCTACACCCAACCGCTGGCCGTTGTCGGAAATATTCTGGACAAGGATCACGGTTACCTGACTTTTCTCAGCACCGCGACCAGAAGGCCGTTGCAAACCATAGAGCTCAGTTGCAGGGGCGCTCGGGATGCGATGTTTACGCTCGATGACTCGAAAGTCTTCACCACCTGTCAGCAGGAACCAAAGGGGGTATCGATCGTCGATGTCAAGACGCGTAAAGAGATCAAAATGGTCAAGATCCCCGGTGGCCGGGCCGGTGCCATGTCTCCGGACGGTAAATACTTCATGGCTGCGGGAAAAGGCTCCATCACATTCTTTGACACTAAATCAGGCGACATAGTCAAAACATTAAAGGTACCTGGCGGCGGCGGTAACATCACCTGTCTGCCCAACGGCTCCAAGTGTTACGGCGGCCTACGTAAAGCCAACAGCATCGCGGTAATCGACATGGCGAGCCTGGAAGTGATAAAAGTGATCGAAACCGGTCCCAATACCAATCGACTCTATTTGAACCCGGCCAACACGCGCTACGGCCTGGTCGCTAATGAGTCTGGTAAATCGGATTTTGTCACCGTGATCGATACGCAGAAGGATATTGCCGTTAAAAATATCGAAACCGGCCTCGGACCACACAATGTCGCCTTTAACCCTGATGGCACCCATGCACTGGTCACGACCAAGAAGGAAGCCGTCGCAACCCTGATTGATACCTCGGCCGCAGACCCGATGGAATGGGATACGATTACCACGGACATCGATTCGGGCATACAGAACAATGGCGTGCGTTGGGTTCCATCCCCTGAAGCGCTCAAAAGCGCAATGAACTAATGTCTAAAACTTCTTCAATTCAGCCTGCGACCGTGTTAAGCGGTCGCAGGCCTGTTGAATCCACCGAAACAGGAGGTCCTAATATGCTTTTTAATCACTCTCGACGAGATTTTCTGCGTTATGCAATGGTCGGCGGGGTTGCCGTACCGCTTACACTTGGCCCCGCATTTTTCAACCTGGCCCAGGCCAAGGCATTCAACCTTGCAGCCGACCCGGACAATTTAACCGATATGGAACGCATCCATCTGCCTAAGATAATCCTGCCTCCGGTAGTAGAAGATGGCGCCCAGGCGCCCATCCAGATAGAGATGGATCATCCGATGGATGAAGACCACTACATCAAACATATACAGATTATCTCCTTCAAGGACCCGGTTCAAACCAAAGGGAATTTTTACTTTACACCCGCGAACGGAGAAGCGTTCATAGGCACGCAGATCCGGCTCAACGGAGGAGAAAGCACGGTTTGGGTCGTCGCCGAATGCAGTCAACATGGTAGATGGGCGTCAAGCACCGACACCAAGGTCGCCGCCGGCGGCTGCTGAGGCAATGTTGGTAAACATGAGTATCCAGGCCACTGTAGCGGGCCGGTTGTCGGTACTGTTGCTGCTTTTTGGAATTTATCAACCGGCGACTGTACTGGCAGCATCGGATTCCGAGAAAATCCGCATCATCAGCACCAACGACATTCATTCCTACCTTCGCCCTGTGTATTACAGGTACCAGGATGAACCTAAACCCTGGGGAACCCAGTCGATTGACCGTGACTACGCCAAAAAATCCG
>JBGMRM010000124.1:0-5838 GCA_048061415.1 Gammaproteobacteria bacterium
AATAAGCGGTAGAATATGACCCACACCAGCAATCGCCGAAAGCCTGAAAATGCAAAGCGATTTTGGCGGCTGTTTAAATTCGATCATGGATAAAAATGGGCAAGCACACAGAATCTGCCGGATGCTACATCTTGCATGATGAAAACACTATAGACAATCTGGAAGCGCGGCACTTTGACCCTGCATACTGGCATGACAGGCCTGACTTCGGGCGGATTCATGGCGGTAGAGGGGGAAGCATAGAAATCGTCCTCGCGGGTCGACCCGCGATATTACGCCGCTATTTAAGGGGTGGCATGGTTGCTCCCTGGGTGTCCGATCTATACCTGTGGACAGGGAAGAGTAGAACCCGCCCCTGGCGCGAGTGGGAGATAACCAGGCTCGCGCTAACTGCCGGATTGCCAGTGCCGGAACCACTCGGTATTTACGTGCAACGAAATGGATTGCTGTACCGGGCCGCAATCATCACCGCATTGATCGAAGATACCGAAACGCTCGCCAAACGCCTGTCGCACAGCCTGCTCGACGAAAACGCCTGGTATCAGCTTGGATCCTTAATACGACGACTGCACGCACATGGCATTTGCCATCCCGACGTGAACACGACCAACCTGCTGATTAATCCACAGGGGCAGTTTTATATCATCGATTTTGACAGGGCCCGCCTGATGAAAAAACAGGGAGACTGGCAGTGGGGGCCACTGAGCCGTTTGCAGCGATCGCTCAAAAAGATAGGGCGGCAACAGGAGCTGTACTACCAGGAGAGTGACTGGCAGGCGCTGATGGATGGCTATCAAAAGAGTAATTAATCTGCGAAGCCATTGGCCAAATCACACCGGTCGAATAAATTCGACCCTGCAGCCCAAAATCCCGTAGGGCCGAATTCATTCGGCCATAGATGAATCGGTCGAATAAATTCGATCCTGCCTAAGATTTAAGGCCTAAATTTAATAAAAAGGTTTAATCTCGGCCAGGTACCTGTCCAGCACATCCGGTTGGTTGCTCACCACCTGGCGCGCATGCTCTCCGAGTGCTTTGGCCTGTTCTGGATTTTCCAGCAATTGCGTTATTTTCTCCCAGCATTCGGCCATATCGCGCACCTGAAAAATACCGCTTCCGTCGCCGAGCAGCGCGATATCTTCGCGGATATTGCTATCGGAGGGCCCGGTGATGATTGGGCAGGCCAGGGTTGCCGGTTCGATTATATTGTGTCCGCCGGACTGGTCGAAGGATCCGCCCATGACGACTATACGGGCGTGCGCCATCAGCGCCTTCAATTCACCCAGCGTATCGGCGAGATAAACCTCGGTTTGCGCACTAACCGCTTGCGAGCGACTGCGTACCGCATAATTAACGCCTAACTCCCGGAGATCCTGCTGTACCGAATCGCTACGCGCCGGGTGCCTGGGTGCAATGACGATCAAAAGCTTTTCACTCCCAGCCGGACGCTGGCTCAACATCGTCGATTCCTCGCCTTCCCGGCTCGAAGCGAGCAACAGGTACTCCGGCTCGATCAAACGTGGCGTACCGGCAGGTTCACCTATGCGGGATTTGAGATTGCCGGCAATTTTGATGTCTTTCGGGGAAACGCCAAATTGTATCAGTGCTTCGCGGTCCGATTCATTGCGGATTAAATGCAGGGAAATAGTGTCCAGCGTACGGCGTATCAGATAACGAATAAAAATAGGTGCTTCGATAGATTTTCGCGACAGGCGGGCGTTGACCCGAATAATCGGCAGGCCGTTACGCGTCGCCTGAAACAACAGTTCCGGCCAAAGCTCGGTTTCCATTAGCAGGCAAAGCTTTATCCGGTGCTGACGGAAAAAACGTCGGCAAAACCAGATAAAATCGACCGGCACGATCCCTGTTTCTATACTATCGGCGAAATTACGACGGATGGTTTTATAGCCGCTGGCGGTAAAAGCGGTAAACAGCACCGATTCACCCTGGTCGCGTAGCGCTTTTACCAGCGGCGAGATAGCCTCGACTTCACCGACCGATGCGGCATGAACCCAGATCGACGATTCTTTGGATTGACTCCGGGTACCCAGGAAGCGTAGCGGAAAATAGCAGCCGAGGTTCTGCGCGCGTGCCTGCCGTAGCGCGTGGATTAGCCACAGGGGTAAAAGTAGCAGCGATAACAGGCGATAGCCTGACCCTGGGGATTGAGCGCTCATGGGTAAATCGAAGGCTCACCCGGTGGGCGTGTCTTGAAGCGCTGGTGAATCCACACGTAGCGGTCGGGTTGCAGGCGTACCGATTTTTCGATCGATGCATTAACCGCTGTCGCATCCTTCACGTCATCGCCGGAAGGAAAATTCTCGAGTGGTGGCTCGATCCACAGGATATAGCCGGACCCATCTTTCTTACGCTCGGGATAAAAAGGCAGCATCGCCGCCCCGGATGACTTCGCCAGGCGGGAACTGGCGGTAATTGTCGCGGTCTGGACACCCATGAATGGGGCGAAAACATTTCTTTCACCGGGAAAATTCTGGTCCGGCGCGTACCAGGTCGGCACCAGGTTTTTGATGCCCCTGACCATCTGGCGAGTATTTTTTCTCGAAATAGTATTGACGTAATAACTGCTCCGTCGGGTATACAGGTAGCTGTCAAATAGCCGGTTTTTCTGCGTTCGATACATGACCTGAACGGGCATGAATAACGCGAGCAGGCGGGCGCCTATTTCGAGGCTGGTAAAATGCCCGGTCAGCAAAATCACGCCTCGGCCACTTTCCAGCACCGCATCGATATGTTCCTTACCACGAATTTCGACCAGAGGCCTTAGTTTTGCTTCCGACCACCACCAGCACATCGACATTTCGAACAGGGAGATGCCGACATTTTCAAAGCAGGCGGTTTTTATTTCATCGCGCTGCCGGCGGGTTTTATCAGGAAAACAGAGCTCCAGGTTGATATCGACGATACGCTGGCGAGATTTCGACAGGTTCCGGATCAATTTTCCAGACAGGCGGCCGAGCGATATTTGTGCCGGGTACGGGAGCAGGGCGACCAGCCGCAACAGGCCGATGGTAATCCACATCGGCCAGAATTTGGGGTGCCAGTAATTGCTGGCCCTGAAATAGTCAGACCGAAGCTGTGCCACGGCTAGTCCATATATTGCATGAAGGCGGGCTTAATTATTTTACCAGCCAGCGGTTGATCTGTTGCAGGTCATCGGTATTGAGCAATCCGGCGGCCTGCTTAAGCCTGAGCGTATTGAGCAGGTAGTCGTAGCGGGCACTCGAGTAGTCGCGTCGCGCGCGAAAGGTTTCGCGCAGGGATATCAGTACGTCGACCGAAGTTCGGGTACCGACTTCGAAACCAGCCTCGGTAGCCTCCAGCGCGGTAGTAGTCGAACTGAGCGCCTGTTTTAAAGCCTTGACCTGGCTAATTCCCGATACAACACCCAGATAGGCATCACGAGTTTGCTGCGCGGTTAGCCTTTTTTGCAATAGCGCGGTATTTTGTGCGGTTCGATAATTGGCTTCCGCCTGTTGAAGTTCGGCATTAATACGGCCCCCGGTAAACAGAGGCACATTCAACTCGATCGAAAGATTCAGGTCCTGCAGGCTGTCCTCGCTGGTTGTCGGGTCGTCGAAATTGGTATCTGAATAGCTGGCAATGAGGTCGAGCGTGGGATAGTAACTTTTCCGGCTACCCGCGCGTTCGAACCCGGCGGCTCTTTGTGCCGCCAGAGCGGCAATCAGGTTTTGGTTATTCTGCAGGGACTGGTCAACCCACTGGCGGATATCGGCGGGTTCTGGAATGTCCAGATCGAGCCTCTCGCCGAGACCGGCGATCGAAGCCGAGGGCGGCTCTGCAATGATGACCTGAAGCGCCTGATTGGCATTGTCGAGCAAATTTTCCGCCAAAATTGACTGCGCCAGCGCACTATCGTATCGAGCCTGTGCTTCGCGCACATCGGTAATTGCGATCAGTCCGACCTCGAACCTCTTTTTCGCCTGTTCCAGTTGGCGTGCTATCGCAATTTCTTCGGCGCGGGCGAATTCGAGGTTATCCTGCGCGGCCAGAATATCGAAATAACGCTCGCTCACGCGTAAAATCAAATCCTGGCGGCTAAATTCGAGCTCGGCCCCGGCTTTCGCCACATTGGCTTCGGCGGCATCGATGTTAGCCAGAAGTTCAGCGTTGTAAATGTTTTGTGTCAGGTCCACCCCATAACCGTAACTGTCGCTGGAATCGGCCAAACTGGAAACCCCATCGGTCTCGCGCGCGGAAATCTGCGCATTGGCATTGATCTGGGGCCGTCGTGCGGATACCGCCAAAGGCAGGGATTCCAGCACAAACTGATACTCGGACTCGGCAATTTTAAACTCGGCGTCGTTTTGCTGGGCCAGACGATATATGTCCATCAGGTCCTGCGCGTAAAGTAACTGGCTACTCAGGCTCAGCCCTAGGGTAATTAATAATTTGTATAAAATTTTTCCTGACAGCGACAAGTGAAGTAGTAGTTACGGGTGATTATAATGAATCTGATATTCGATTAACATAATGTAACATCCCGTTAATACAATGGGTGGTTCAGTATAAGGCCATGTCCGGATCGATTTGGCGTGCCCAGGCGTCCAGGCCGCCGTCAAGATTGATCAAATGCTTTATATTTTGCTGCTGCAGGTATTGTATGACGTGCATGCTGCGCACGCCATGGTGGCACAGAACCACGCATTGCTCCGATGCGGCAATTTGATCGAGATGTTGCGCGATTTCTCCCATCGGAATGTTAACACTGTCAGCGAGATGGCAAATGTCGAATTCCCAGGGTTCACGTACGTCCAGCAGTAAGGGTGTTGAATTCAGCAGGTAGTCGGCCAATTGGGGCGCATCCATTCTTCGCACGGTCGGGTACAGGGCGCCGGCTTGCCGAGTCAGACGGTGAGCGCCGGTAAATCGGTTTCAAACAGCGACTGGCTGTTCCATTCGTTGGTGTTGGCGCGCGTGATCAACAATGCCTGCATCACCGGCGACTGGCCGCTAATGATGAACATGCGGCCACCGATAGCCAGTGCCTGCTTCAGATTTTCTGGAACGCTTTTTACCGAGCCGGTTACCGCAATGACGTCGAAGGCCTGATCGTAGGGGCGCTTGAAAGCGTTAGCCGTTTCGAACTCGATATTATCGAGCCCGTATCGGCTGGTGCATTCCCTGGCTTTTGCCTGTGCTTCGGCATCGATGTCGAGACTGAGTACCTGCTGCCCGAGTTTGGCCAAACAGGCGGTGATATAACCCGATCCGGTACCGATCTCGAGAATATGATCGTCCGCTTCGATTAGCAGCGACTGCAGCATACGGCCCTCGACCGCCGGTGGAAACATCGACACGCCTTCGCCGAGCGGAATCTGGCAGTCGGCGTAAGCCAGCCCCCGGTAACGCTCGGGTACGAAGTCTTCGCGGTCAACTTCGTTGATCGCCGCCAGCACCTGGCCGTCGAGTACTTCCCAGGGTCGAATCTGTTGCTCGATCATATTGAATTTGGCGGTTTCAGCGGTATTCATCATCGTAATCGGGGTTAGCCTGCGTGGAGTAAATGATTAGTCCCTCAAAGTGTGGACAATAACCCATCACCTGTCAACGCGCTATCCATGCCCGGGATAATTAAGCGCCCGGGCAGGCGTTGGCGGATTATATCAAGCCCAAAATCAACGGGTTATTTAATGCCCGAGCCGGAATCCATCACCACCCTCCGTCATTCCGGCCCCCGAGCCGGAATCTATTATAACGATACTCCCAATGTGACCTCCGTCTTCGATCTCAATGGATCCCGGATCAAGTCCGGGATGACGGGTTTTAGCTTCCGCCCGATGGATTGTGGATAAGTCC
>JBGMRM010000125.1:0-5820 GCA_048061415.1 Gammaproteobacteria bacterium
GTCGGATTTTGGCTTCAAGATGCGAGTTCACGAATAGATCAGAGGTTCCTTAGCTCGCATTTTGCAACAGGCTGTTAAATGTGTTCGATATACTTTTCGTGTTCAGAGAGTTTAAATGACATGGATTCGCCGAAGAATTTCAGTGGTGACTCGTAGCCGTTGAGGCGCAGGATGATGCCCACGTTGCCATGGAATTTGAACGGGATACCGATTTCACCCCGGTAAGTCATTTGATTGTCTCTAATATCTGCGTTATCCAGAGTAGCCGGGAAGTCCGGGAGTTCGTCCGGGCTTTGGTATAAATCGTCTATCGTCAGGCAGCCCCGGCCATACCAACGCGTGTCGCTCACCGCATCATCCATATTTTTGACGATAATCGCATGTTCGACCAGGATTTCCGCATGATTGCCATGCCGCTCGATGGCGCCAATGGTCATACCCTCGAATTGCATGTTACGGATACTCACATTGACCCTCCCGGGCATGCTGCCGAATAGAAACCGCCTCTCCCATAAACTCTTCATCGTATTCGACAGCTGCGCGCAAATCTTCGACCTCGTCCAGCGCCTGATCGATGAGATAAACAAACTCATCCTGATTGCGAGCTCTGGTTCTGACATGCATAGGTTAATCCTGTGTTTGGCCTCGGTAGTATCGCACCGCAGAATTTCTGAATAAAGAGTTTTTGCCAGACCGCAGGAAATGTTCTGAATCTGGTCTATTATTTAAGCATCTTTTGCATCAGGGCTGCTGTATCGGGTGGTTCACAAACTCATGACTTCGTCGAACAGTTTCCTTAAAGATATCTACCTATCGGCCGATTCTAGAGCCGACTACTTATAACCCGAAATTTGGGAAAATCTTATGGATTTGGCTTCGCTCATTGGTATTTTTTCCGGCGTAGGACTCATCGTTTCCGCAATTATTATCGGCGGGCAGGTTCAGAATTTTCTGAATATTCCTGGCGCGATGATTGTCATGGGCGGCACCATAGCGGCCACTCTGTTGACGTTTCAATTTAAAGATGTGTTAACTGCCTTCAGGAGCGCTTACTTCGTTTTTAGCTCGCCCAAGCAGGACCCACAGGAATTGATTAACACCATGATCAAGCTGGGCACCATCAGTCGGCGTAAAGGGCTGTTGAGTCTGATGGATGTGGAGACCAGTTCGCTATTTTTAAAACGTGTGTGAACCCTGATCGCCGATGCCGCAGACGAGGAAACCCTGCGCTCCGCGATGCGCACCGAAATAGAATCGATGCAAATGCGTCATTTTATCATCCAGGACGTGTTCAGGAAGATGGCGATATATACCCTTCCTTCGGCATGTTGGGCACCCTGATCGGTCTCATCCAGATGTTGTCATTGCTGGCAGACCCGGAAAGCCTCGGCCCGGCGATGGCGATTGCCCTGTTGACCACTTTCTACGGCAGCTTGCTGGCGACTGTCATATTCCTGCCAGTCGCCGGTAAATTACGTTCCAGAACAATGCTTGAAGTGATGAATTTCGAGATTATCTTCCAGGGAGCGGTTAGTATTTTGCAGGACAATAACCCGATGTCGGTGTACGAAAAATTATCTTCGTTTGTACCCGCCAAGAAACGCAAAACCATGCAAAAACTAAAAGACAGGTCATAGATATGTCAGCGAATTCGGTGATGGAAATGATTGAGGCCGAGGAAGGCTCAAATGCCTGGGTGGTTACCTTCGCCGATATTATGACCCTGGTGCTGGTTTTCTTTATTCTGCTCTATAGCACTGTCCGATTTTAATGATGAATCGTTCAAGGAGCTGATCTCCAATGTGATGGTATTCGATGGCGAGGGTAATCAAATCAGCGTGATCGACTATGCCGCGAAGCAGGGTAGAAACCCGGAGCCGTTAAAAGCGGTTGAGGACCTGCTCGGGTTAAATCCGGCGCAGGTGGCAATTGAAAATCTTAAACCGGCAATTGTCAACGACCTGGAAAGTATGATCGATAATACCGACCTGTCCGATAGCCTCGAACTGGCATTTAACGGCGATCAGATAAACCTGCAAATCGATGGTCGTTTTCTGTTCGATTCAGGCAGGGCTGAATTGAAAGATAGCGCGCTGGTCATATTTGCTAACCTCGGTCAGTTATTTCGGCAGTATGCTGACTACCGCATTACCATTCGCGGCCATACCGATAACCGCGATATTGCAACCGTACAGTTTCCCTCTAACTGGGAGCTTTCGGCCGTCCGGGCTACCACGGTATTGAGATTTTTTATAGACAGTGGTATAGACCCTCAAAGAATGAGCGCCACGGGTTATGCCGATATCATTCCCCTGGTGGATAACGATACCGCAGCTATATAGAGCGAGAAACAGGAGAGTAGAGTTTGTTCTGGAAAAAGAAAGAGAAGGTTGATTTCGAACTCGATTCGCAGATTGGCGACCATCGAGCCGCTTTTCGAATAGCGCCGGATCAGTCTAAACCGGTGATTATCACGATCGCCGGGGACTCTTTCAACGCGCTCAATATCAGCGGCACAGGGGTTTGTATTCGATCGCATAATTTTCCAGTAGGCGCATCTGTTGCTGCTACCGTGCAACTTTCGAGCGAAGACCATATATTTCCGGTTACACTCGAAGTGGTGGCCAAACAGGACGATATGTGCCGTTGTTGTTTCCGTAAAATCTCCCAGGAAGCAGGAGATTTGCTGCACGCCTATATCCTCGAGTTGCAGAAGGCGAAAATTCGTAGAAATCAATCGCGTTGAGGTGAGCTGAATGAAAATCAGCGGCAGGATGGCAGGTGGGTTCAAACCTGCTGTTAATTCAGTGATTTATTCACGTTATCTCATGAATTAATTTGATTTTTAGGCCAAAATCGCCGAACATGGCACATATTCTGGCGCAAAATTTTTTTTATCGCCTATATTCCCTTTGTCACTCAGTTTTTTAGGAAACCAACTTGATTAAGCAGCGCACTTTGAAGAATGTGATTCGTGCCATGGGCGTCGGATTGCATACAGGGAAAAAAGTTTATTTAACCCTACGCCCAGCACCCATCGAATCGGGTATCAGATTTAGACGAATCGATCTCGAAGAACCAGTCGAAATCCTGGCACGACCCGAAAAAGTAGGAGATACCAATCTTTCGACTACGTTGGTCGAAGGTGACGTTAGAATTTCGACAGTCGAACACCTGTTGTCGGCTTTAGCCGGCCTCGGTATCGATAATGCCTACATCGACCTTAGTGCCGACGAAGTTCCGATCATGGACGGCAGTGCCGGACCCTTCGTGTTTTTGATTCAGTCGGCCGGCATCGTCGAGCAAAACGCCGCTAAAAGATTTATCCGCATCAAAAAAACCGTGCGCGTAGAAGACGGGGATAAGTGGGTCGAATTTAGCCCCTTCAACGGTTTTAAGGTGAGCTTCCAGATCGATTTTAACCACCCTCTGTTTACCAGTCAAAAACAGACTTGCGACATTAACTTTTCGACTACTTCGTTCGTCAAGGAAGTCAGTCGCGCACGTACATTTGGTTTTCAAAGAGACATCGAAACTCTGCGCTCGAACAACCTGGCGTTGGGCGGCAGCCAGGATAATGCGATCGTGCTGGATGACTACCGTGTGTTAAATGAAGATGGCCTGCGCTATGACAATGAATTTGTAAAACACAAAATTCTCGATTCAATCGGTGATCTATACCTGTTAGGACACAGTCTGATCGGCGCCTTCGCTGGCCACAAATCGGGTCATGCGCTGAATAATCGATTACTGCTGGCCTTGCTAATTGACAGCGAAGCCTGGGAAGAGGTAACCTTTGAAGATGCCGCGCAATCGCCAATCTCTTTCGCACAACCCGTAGAGGCCGTGTAGGTAACTCCGAGTGAACGTTCTATTCCTGTCATCTAAGAAAGGCAAAGTAGGTAACCTCAATCTGAACAGGTTTCTACACATGTCGTTGATAATAGGAATCGTGGGCGGCATGGTAACGGGCGCGGGTTACCTGGGCTACCGACTCAACCCAAATCAGGATAGCCGGGCGTTGGTGGTAAAATGGCAACAGCAAATTCGCCGACAGCGGGTCCAGCTTGAATATCTCAGGCAGGAAGCTAACGCCGATGTCGATGCGCTATCCTCCAGGCTCGGCCTGTTACAGGCACACGTGATGCGCCTCAATGCGCTTGGTCAAAAATTGATTAAAATGGCGAACATCGACAAGGGTGAGTTCGACTTTGGCAACATCCCTGCGCTCGGTGGTCCCGAAACTTCGATTCAAAAAGCATCGGATGTTTCTGAGCTTACAATCGCTATCGAAAAACTGAGTATCGAACTCGATAATCGCGAGAATCAACTGGTTTTTCTCGAAGACCTGGTGTTGAACAAAAACCTGCAAAAAGAAGTGCAACCCAGTGGTCGTCCAATCGTGAAAGGCTGGTTGTCTTCCTATTACGGAATGCGTACCCATCCCATAACGGGTAAAAGGGAAATGCATAAAGGCATGGATTTTGCCGGGGAATTGGGGGGGCAGGTTATCGCAGTGGCCAAGGGTGTTGTCACCTATGCCGGTAAACGCTGGGGGTATGGTAATGTCGTCGATATTGAGCATGGCAACGGCTATACGACGCGTTACGCGCATAATTCACGCATCCTTGTTTCGGTAGGCGATACCGTAGAAAAGGGATTTCAAATAGCGGAAATAGGAACTACCGGCCGCTCTACAGGACCTCATGTGCATTTTGAAGTGTTGCTAAATGGCCGTCCGATCAATCCGGTGAAATTTATTCAAGCATCGAATTGATATCAGGCCTTGATATCCCCGTCATCAGGCTTGCTATTTATCAGGCAGTCTCCACCTAGTGTAAATCTATATTCCGTGTATCGGTACGTCTGATGTTTGCTAATCTGAGCAGAAAAATATTCGGTAGCCGTAATGACCGAATAATCAAAAATCTGAATCAGCGTGTCGCCGGAATCAATCAGTTCGAAACCGGTATGCAGGCGCTCAGTGACGAGCAACTCAGGCAGAAGACTGCCGAATTCAAGCAGAGATTTGCAGCAGGGGAAACACTCGACGACTTGCATGACGAAGCATTTGCCGTCTGCCGGGAGGCTTCGGTTCGTACCTTACATATGCGTCATTACGATGTGCAGCTAATCGGCGCAATGATTCTCAACAACAATCAAATCACTGAAATGCGTACCGGGGAAGGTAAAACCCTGGTAGCGACCCTGGCCGCTTACCTGAATGCCCTGAGCGGAAAAGGGGTCCACATAGTTACGGTCAACGATTATCTGGCTGAACGTGACGCTGCCTGGATGGGACAAATCTATGAATTTCTCGGACTGAGTGTCGGCGTGGTACTCAGTACCATGGTCTATGATGTCAAACGCGAAGCCTATAAGGCCGATATTACTTATGGCACCAATAATCAGTTCGGCTTCGACTATATGCACGATAACCTGACCTTTACCCTGGAAGACAGGGTGCAACGCGAACTCAATTTTGCCATCGTAGACGAAGTCGACTCGATATTGATCGACGAGGCGCGTACGCCATTGATCATTTCCGGCCAGGCGAGCGATAGCTCAGAACTGTACGCCAAAATCAACAGCATTATTCCTAAACTGCACAGGGTCGAAACCGAGGATGGTCCTGGCGACTACACGGTAGACGAAAAGTCGAAACAGGCGTTTCTGACCGAACAAGGTCACGATAGCGCCGAACGACTGATGGTCGAGGCTGGTCTTTTGACGCAGGGCGAGAGTCTTTACGACGCGTCTAATATAGCGTTGGTACATCATATTAACGCCGGATTGCGCGCGCACGGAATTTTTACTCGC
>JBGMRM010000126.1:0-5779 GCA_048061415.1 Gammaproteobacteria bacterium
CACCGGCTACCGAACAGTTTCGTAATATCGCAACCGCCATCAGCGGGGGGCTCATAACCTCCACGATGATGACTCTGGTTGTAATACCCGTCGCCTATATGCTCATGGATGATCTGGTTGCTTTTATACGGCGAATTTATATGGATGACCGCACCAGTGAAATAGATTCCGCGAGGGGCCAGGCGCTGCCAGTCGACGGTGAGGAAGCCATGTCGGATAGAAACAGCCATGAAGAGATCGAAACAACAAGGGTAACCCCGTCCACGCTCGTCGCCCCGTCCGACCCCACGGAAAGGTAATGGCAAAATATGCCTCCATAGCCCAGGGTTCTTCGAGTCTATTACCGGCTAAGTCGTAGCCAATTGTTATTAATTTAATCAACCACGAGGACACTCCAATGACCGACCCAGGAATTACCAAACAGATGATGTTCAACGCGTTAACGCACAGGTTTAAAGGTGCGTTAGCAGCAATGCTGATCGCTTTCTTGCTAGCTTACCCCACCTTATCGGTGGCTCAAGGCGCCAATGTCGTGACACAAATAACAAAAAACTCATTTGAGAATACCATTACGTCCCTAAAAAAAGGCATCACCGCGAATAAACTCGTCATAATAAAAGAAGTGCCGATTACGCAGATGCTCAGCATGGTCGGGGTGAAATCCGAAAAGACCCTGGGCCTGGAAATTTTCCACCCCAGGTATGGGAAAGCTATATATAAAAAGGATAAAAATGCCTTGCTTGAAGTACCGCTGCGCATTCTGGTTCGAGATGAAGGCGGTGAGGTTTCAATCCAGTATCGGAAACCATCGGCAACCTTCAGTGGATATTCAGGCCTGGCAGATGTGGCGGCAGAACTCGATGGAGTTTTCGAAAGGATCGTCGACTCGGCAATGTAGTTACGGCCACCCGTATCTTCGTTCTCGGCCCTGCCCCGCCACTCCGAGTAGCGGGAGGGGCCAAACGGGTCCGAACCGTAACGACTTACGCGCCACCGCGCCTGGGAGACCCAGCGACGGCATCTTGAAAATTTGATATGGATGTGCAGGTGCAGACATCAGATCGACTCCAGCCCCGGGAATTATCTTCCAACGACGATACCCACAACCACAATGGAGGCTATGGTCGCGATCGCAGGGTTTTACTACTCTGCGCCGTGGCTTCGGGTGCGGCAGCCCTGATCTATCAGGTTATCTGGAATCGCCTGTTGCTGGTTGTCTTTGGCTCGACGACAGCGGCGACAGCGACCGTCGTCGCCGCTTTCATGGGTGGAATGGCCCTTGGGGCCTGGCTTTTGGCGCGCTATGGAAATCTGGTACGACGCCCGGCTCGGCTGTATGCAATTCTCGAACTCTCCATTGCCGCCTATGCGTTGCTGGTTCCAGCGATATTGTTATCGATCGGTGGGCTAAATAGCCTTGTCTGGGAGACCTACTACGGCCAGCCACTCGTACTTGGAGCCTACCGCCTGGTGTTTGGCGTGCTGGTTCTTGCGTTGCCGACAGTCGTTATGGGTGCGACACTGCCATTGCTTTTGCGGGCATTAGAAGGGCGCGGGCCGTCATCTGGCCTGGTTTCATACGTTTACGGATTGAACGCTCTCGGTGGGGCCGCCGGCGCCGCAGCCAGTGGTTTTTGGCTATTACCGACGCTAGGTAATAATCGCGCTACACTGATCGGCGTTGGCCTGAATATAGCGGTATCCTTAGGCGTATACACGACCTTTCGAAATCGGGCGGCCGGAGGCGTTCACGCCGACCAGAAAAGCCGCGCATTAGTCACACCAGACAAGCAGCAAAGACGCCTTTCGATCAATCGACTAGCGCTGGTAATCGCAGGCTTCGCGGCGATCGCCTACGAGATTGTCTGGACGCGGTTATTGGTGCTGGTTAACGGATCTTCAACCTACACCTTTAGCCTGGTACTGACAATCTACATCGCGGGTTTGGCCCTGGGCAGCCTGTGGATTGGGAAACGGGTAGACCATTTACGCTCCGCAGAAATGACCTTCGCGCATTTGCAGGCCGCAGTGGCGCTGAGCGCCGTGGTGGGCATATGGCTGGTGACGAAGATGCCCTATGCCGCACTCGATGTGTACGCTGCTGCGGGTATATCCTATAGCACTTCTCTGGCTATCAGTACGGGTACGACAGTTCTCGCTTTGTTGCCCTCCAGTTTTCTACTGGGTGCGGCCTTTCCAGTTTCAGTCAAAATGATCGACCCTGGGGGCACACGGCTTTTTCGTCCCTTTGGCCACGCCTACGCCTGGACTGCACTGGGGAATGTGACGGGCGCAATCGCGGCTGGAGCCGGGTTGATCTCCATTATGGGGCTGCAGGGATCAATGCGATTACTCGCCGCGACGAGCCTGGTCGCGGCCCTCATCTGTTTATCGACAGCCCGCATCCCATCAATACAACGAAGCCTGAGCGTCCTGGTTGCGGGTTCGCTCCTGATTAGCCTCGTGCTGATGGGAGGAAACTGGGACACCCTGGCGCTCACCAGCGGTGTGTTCAAGCAGGCGCCTGTTTACCTGGGTGTGGGCGGAGGCGGGGCTAAACTCGATCAGATCCTGAGCAACTACACGACAGTTTATTACCGCGAAGGAAATCAGTCCGTAGTCAGCGTTGTGGATCGGCCAACCCTGGGAGCGACCCCACATCGATTGTTGTCGGTCGATGGCAAGGTCGATGCATCAACCGGGGCGGATATGAGTACGCAACTACTTTCCGGACAGCTACCGGTGATATTACACAAGGCGCCGTCAAATATACTCATAATAGGTCTGGCCAGTGGTGTCACCGTGGGGGCAGTCGCTAGTTATCCGCAAGTTGAAAGCATTACGGTCGCGGAAATTGAACCGGCCGTGGTCGACGCCGCTAAAGAATTTAGTGCATTCAACAATAGAGCCCTGGACGATACCCGGGTAAACCTGGTTTTGGATGACGGACGCCATTTCCTTCGGTCTACCCAGTCGAAATTCGACATTATCATTTCAGAACCCTCTAATCCCTGGATGAGTGGTCCGGCGCGCTTATTCACCTCGGAGTTTTTTTCGGAAGCATCGGCACGTCTGGAGGCCGGGGGATTATTCGCTCAATGGGTGCCGCTTTACGGGCTATCCACCTCGTTGTTAAAAGCCGAGTTGCGCACCCTCGTCGATATATTTCCGGTTGTGGCGCTTTTCCAGGTTTCGCAAGGCGACCTGTTAATCGTAGGGAGCCAACAACCGCTTTCCTCGTTTAAACTGGATGCAGCACTGACCGGGGGACTCGCCAGTACCGGCACAGAGCGAGAAAATTTTGGTGCTCGTTTGATTACCGGCGACCAGGGACTTCGAGCATGGTTAGGACAGGGCCCGCGCAATACGGATAACAACGGACTGCTCGAGTTCGGTGCGCCGCGCTATCTTCTCAGCGATGTTTTGAGTATCAATGAAAGAGTCGTTTGGGAGGCACCCTGGCAAGCCGATTTCGATTCCTGGTTCGGCAATACCATGCCGGGTGGGATGGCTGCAAAACATGGCTGGTCGAAAATGGCCAATGCATTCCTGAGCGATAAACGATTCGATCGGGCCGAATTTATGGCAAAACGGATTGAGGACGGAGCTGCCTCCAAAGAGCTACTAGCGGATATAGCGTTCCAAAGGGAAGACGGGTCCCGGGCCCGTGCGCTATGGCTGGAGGCAGACACGCCGACTGCCCTGCTCAAGCTTACCCAATTCGATTTCGACCGAGGTAAAATCGAGACGGCGGCCAGATTCCTGGATCAAATCCCGATCCTTGATCGTCGCGATCGGTTCTATTACCTCATGGCGCTGGTTTACGCGCGCCTCGGAGACTCCGAGCGCGCCCTGGGCAATCTCGCAAAAGTGACTGACAGCGCTGACAATGGCCGGATGGTTCTGGCGCCTGCGCTCCGGGAGATATTCAGGTGGCGGCTCGACCCGCAACTCGAACGCAATTGGGGACGATTCGAAATACTGTTGAATAATTTACGCCGTGAACTGGAATACGAAAGAGGTCAAAATATTTTCGACGAGCTCCTGGCTGAGATAGAAAATTTAGGGCGGTCACTACTCACTCGCGCGGAATACCGAAGGCTGCGCCAAATCATCCAGACACGCATTATCACACCGATGCCAATCTACTACCGGGGGGTCTCGCTGCTATGGCTGGAAGAACATGCGCAGGCCGATTCATTTTTCACCAGGTACCTGGCTTCGCTGCCGGAGGAAGACAAGGAATCACGAGCACATGCTTTGCTCGCCCTGTCTGCACGACACAGAAAATTGAATAAATAGGTTGAATTCATGAATCAGGATTACCAGGGCCATAATCGGCCATTAGACGTCACCAGAGTCATCGAGGTTGACCCCGATCCACGAAACAGGGGATACGAACTACATTCTAAAAGCCTCGGGCATTTGTTTACGCAAAACGATGGCTGGTCACTTGATCGGGTCATCGACTGGTTGTTCAATGTGGGCCAGCTGATTCTACAGCCGACCCGTTTTGCCGATGAGCTGGCTCGAATCCTTGCGGAATCCGGGGTTCCCATAATTCGCCTGCGCTTCGCTTTTCGAACCTTACATCCACAGGTCGCAGCCTGTACCTTTACCTGGACACAGGGTAAAAATTCGACGGAATTCTGCGTGCTGCATAAAGACTCGTCCGGCGATACTCTGGCCGACCCGGAGCTTGAACAGCTCCTGACCAAAAAAGAGATGGATGGTATTAGCTTACAGCTCACGTCTTCGACTGGAGAATGTAACATCATGAATGTCGTCACAAAATCTTCAAACGGTCTCTCGACTGAAGATATCACCAAATTTAATGTCCTAGCCGTACTTCTGTCGCCGGTGATAGAGCTGCTAGCGACGCGCAGGATAACGACTACCCTGCTCGACACCTATATCGGACACAGAGCCGGGCAGAGGGTCCTCGATGGGCTGATCATGCGTGGGGATGGCGAGACCATAGATGCGGTAATATGGTACAGCGACCTGCGAGATTTTACCCTGCTGACAGAAACTCTCGCCCCCGATGCCTTACTGTCGATGCTCAATACCTATTTCGAATATGTTTCGACCGCAGTTAGCCAACGGGGGGGTGAAGTCTTGAGGTTTATCGGGGATGCGATGCTGATCGTGTTTCCAGTCGAAAAGAACGCGGATGTAAGCCAGACATGCCGGTCGGCACTGGATGCCGCAAACGATACCCTGCTAAGCCTGGACGCGTTGAATCGACAGCGGCAGCAAGCTGGGGCCCCACCGATACGCTTCGGGATCGGTCTGCATATCGGTCAGGTTATTTACGGTAATGTCGGCGCACCGAATCGGCTGGATTTCACCGTTATGGGTGCTGCGGTCAACCGCACTGCGCGGCTCGAAGAACTGACAAAAAAAGTAGGGGTACCACTTCTTTTATCCGCTGAAATTGCCGCGCACGCCGAGGGCGGGGTTCGGTCAATGGGGAAATATTCAATGCGCGGTGTTGCGGAACAACAGGAAGTGTTCACATTCCTGGCCGATTGAGAGAAAAAATTTTAATCGAATCAGGATTAGATACCGCCAATAACTAACCTGTCGGTACTTAACTGCCTGGCGCTAATAGCCTTCGTTCGTCATTGTGATTATAATTCCTGTATAAACTACAGATACACTCTTATTTATCGTGGTGAATCCTCATGACAGACCTGGAAGATAAATGGATGACTATTGGCCAATTATCAAAGCACACCGGGTGCAACATCGAAACCATTCGCTACTACGAGCGAAT
>JBGMRM010000127.1:0-5745 GCA_048061415.1 Gammaproteobacteria bacterium
TGTTGTCAATGAGCTCAAGCGCTCCACCGACGGCTGCCACATCGACAGTGGCCTGCGGGCGGAAAATCTAAGCCTGTCAGACTTCGCCTGCCTGTCCAGATTGGCCTCCCTGCAGCGAGACCATGTCTAAGCCAGGTCTTTCATTAATTTGTGCGATGGACAGAAATCGTTTAATCGGAAAAAATGATGCACTCCCCTGGCATCTGCCCGCCGACCTGGCCTTTTTCAAACGAACCACGATGGGAAAACCAGTCATCATGGGCAGGAAAACTTTTGAGTCGATCGGCAGGTCACTACCGGGGCGAACCAATATCGTCGTTACTCGTAATACAGACCTGATCTTTCCTGGATGCGAAATCGCCGGCAGTATCGATCAGGCTATAGCATTAGTCCGGGATAGCGAGGAAGTGATGTTAATCGGTGGCGCCAGCCTGTACCAACAAAGTATTGGTCGAGCCGATCGGATATACCTGACATTGATTCATCATAGTTTCAGCGGGGATACCTGGTTTCCCGAGATAGGCCCGGATCAATGGAGACAGGTGACGAGAGAAGATTACCGCGCGGATTCTAGAAATTTATATTCCTATTCCTTTATAAAATATATCCGGGAAATCTAAACAAATTTAGTATAAGATTGGGACGCTCAACCGAAGAATGGATTGCCCAAATGGAAATAAATACTAGCATGGGAATAGAAGATATGGGAAATCAAACCTACATAGTTGGCAGGGAGGGTCACATATTCATCAACGACCCAACTGTCAGCAAGAAGCATGCTGAGATACAGATTAAAAACGGTGAAATTTACCTACGGGACCTGGGATCTACCAACGGGACATACCTGGTTAAAAACCAGAGGCTCGTACCGTTCAAAGAAGGCTATGTTCAGCTTAAACAGGCGGTAGTCATGGGGAACAGGCAGTACACCATATATGAACTGCTAGAAATCGCCGGGGCCTCCGTGGCCTAGAGACCGGCGGCAAGTAAAACGATACCAATTATCCAGGTCCATATACTCGTGGACTCTTCCGCTCCGACCTGTTGCTGTTGCTGTTGCTGTTGCTGTTGCTGATCCATTTCTACCGTTCGATCAAATCGATTTGATTCTTCGACATCGAGCAGGCCAGTCGCAACCTCAACATCATCGTCAAGAACTTTCATCTCCGCCTGCGTGGCTGTGCCATAATCACCGCGCGCCATCAGGATTTGAAAATCGTCTTCGGTTGTCAGGGTAATAAGACCGTCGAGCACGACGGCATGTAATTTTGCATCCGGGTCGTTTCGGCCTACGGTTTGACTGCAGTCGTCGAGCCTGCACAACTTAATCACATACTCCGTACCACGAATCCCAATGGTTGCAAGACCCGTTTGCACCTCGTAATTAGCCTCATTGCTGTCTCCAATCAGGCCGGTTATCGTCCTTAATCCGCCTCTGAGCAGATCTAGAATACTGCTACTGCTCCGGTCGAACCCTGGGGTAATGATGTACTCGGTAATTTTAACCGCCGAATCCTGTTTCAGGTATATTTCAGCCCCATCGTCCATGGCGACAAAGACCTTCGAGTCCAGATCGGTTGAAATTCGATCTCCTTCGTATACTTCCGAATTTATTTGCAGTATCTGCGTATTTCCATCCAGGTCGGTAACCCTTACCTGCCCCTGTTGGCTGGCAACGTAGCCCACCTTCTTCTTTTCACTGATTTCCTGTTGTTCGAAACGTCTGACTTCGAGCAGTTTCAAGCGGGAGCCCGGCACCAGTTGGTCGCTTTGGTATTGAAACGAGTTCGGATTGGTTTCGATCAGTTTTGCCTTAATTTCGGGCCACAGCTTGACTTCGTTCGGGTAGATTTTGCGGATAATATCTTCGACCGTCATACCGGGGATAACGCGCAGGATGACTCTTGGGGACGGTACCAGTTCATAAGTCACAGCAGCATTGACCGTCTGGTTTAAAAACCCGAAAACGATCATAAAAACCGCGACCAAATACAGTTTACTTCTCACGCATAATCACCTTGTAAAAGGGCCATCCATTCGGATTGAGTAAAGTATTTCACAAAATCCTGGTAATTTGTGACTTCGTTCCAGTAAAAACAGGGATGTGTCCTGCTCCCGATACAGAAATGTAAGTCGTCCAGTAGGTAATTATATCTGGATATTCAATCCGATTAGTCAACAAATTTAACAAAAGGCCTGTTTTTGGCGATTAGCTGTGGCTGGTTTGCTCGGTCGAGGGGATTTTTTACTGAAAATTCCAGGAAATGTCTGAAAAAACACGGTTTTGCTAATTAATTGCAAATTCGGCGGCGCAATCGATGCTAAGCCATTGAATATCGGACGTATCGATTCTCAATGCGGTCAATCTTCCGCCCCAGATACAGCCATTATCGATCGCGAAATACCGGCCGTATTGTCCAACTGCCAAAGTAGACCAGTGCCCAAATACGACGCGCAATGAACATTCCAGGCAATGATTTCTTTCAAACCACGGTATCAGTCCATGCCGTGAGTGCAGGCTCGGACTACCCTTGGCTTCAAAATCAAATCGACCGTCCCGGGTATAAAATCGCAGGCGCGAGAATATGTTGGTGATGCAGCGCAGGCGCTCGATGCCGGTTAAATCGTCTGACCAACAGTCTGGCTGATCACCGTACATTTGTGCGAGGAACGACTGGTAATTCTCACCTCGAAGCGCCTGTTCCAGTTCCCTCGCACGGTCCTGGACCCTGGTTAAATCCCAGTCGGCATGAATACCGGCATGGACAAGCAAAAAATTTAATTTTTCATCATAGTGAACGAAGCCTTGAAACCGAAGCCATTCCATCAATTCGTCACAATCGGGGCTCGATAGAATCTGCGCCAAAGGATCATTTTTACCGATGTTCTGTCGCGAATAAAACAACGCGAGAAGATGCAGGTCATGATTGCCGAGCACAGTGACCGCGCGGTCGCCCAGTGATCGCACGAAGCGCAGGCTCTGTAATGATTCAGGGCCACGATTAACCAGGTCCCCACAAAACCATAAGATGTCCCGGGCCTGGTCGTAGTGTATTTTTTCCAGTAACCGGCAGAGCTGCGAATAACACCCCTGCACGTCGCCAATCACATAGACAGCCATTTATACCGCTAACTAATTAGTGCAGAACTCGTGGCGCCGACAGGACAAATTCATCGATGGTCGCATCG
Source organism: Gammaproteobacteria bacterium (assembly GCA_048061415.1). Lineage (GTDB taxonomy): Bacteria > Pseudomonadota > Gammaproteobacteria. The sequence goes on from JBGMRM010000127.1 coordinate 3,190, forward strand.
AAACGAGAGCCATCCTGAGCCTGCATCTGGTAACTGCCTTTCATCGTGCCAACCGAAGTCTCGATCATGGTTCCAGAGGTATACACAAATTGCTCGCCCGGTTGCAGCACGGGTTGCTCACCAACCACACCATCGCCCCGTACTTCCTGGACCTTGTGATTAGAATCCGTAATCACCCAGTGCCGCGTTAACAGTTGCGCCTGTTGCTGCCCTGTATTTTGAATGGTAATGGTATAGGCGAAAACATAGTAATTTTCATCGGGATTCGATTGTTCCTCGATATACCGTGTTTCGACGTTCACATTGATATTGTTGAGACTGGAGTCTGTCATAAGTGTCTTATAGCAACGAATCCCTGCCTAGTTTACGCGAATTTCGCGGCTTTAGGCAGTGGCTTTCCTGTATATTGCACGAAGCCCGAACAAAAACAGCAGCGTTAGAATGTCAAACCGCGACTGCCGCCCTGATCGGCTCGTGGCATTGATAATTTTGTAGTTCGAAATCATCAAATTGAAACGAAAATATATCGGTCACGCCGGGGTTCAATTCCATTTTTGGTAAATCATAGGGTTGGCGACTCAACTGCAATCTGGCCTGTTGCATATGGTTCGTGTACAGGTGGGCATCTCCCAGGGTATGCACAAAATCTCCAGGGGTTAATCCCGTCACCTGCGCCATCATGAGCACCAGTAATGCGTAAGAAGCGATATTGAATGGCACACCCAGAAAAATATCGGCACTGCGTTGATATAACTGACACGAAAGCCGCCCCTTTGCCACGTAAAACTGGAAAAAAGCATGGCAGGGTGGAAGCGCCATCTGGTCTATTTCACCGACGTTCCAGGCACTAACGATGAGTCGGCGCGATTCCGGTGTTGCATTAATCTGCTCGACCAATTGCCCGATCTGATCGACCACTCGTCCGTCCGTGGCGCGCCATGAACGCCATTGAGCGCCGTAAACCGGTCCGAGGTCGCCACTAGCATCCGCCCATTCGTCCCATATGCGCACCTTGTTTCGTTTCAGGTAACCGATGTTGGTATCACCCTGCAAAAACCATAATAGCTCGTGAATAATCGAATGCAGGTGCAATTTCTTGGTGGTCACCAGCGGAAAACCTTCGCTCAGGTCGAAACGCATCTGGTAACCAAATACCGACAATGTCCCGGTGCCGGTACGATCCTTTTTTTCGTCCCCGGTTTCCATCACATGACGCATCAGCTCAAGATACTGCTGCATTCGGCCTTTCCCGGAGGGAATAAATAATAAAAGCGATCCCAACTAATATCATCGGCGCCGATAAAACCATGCCCCGGGTTATCCAGTCGGTATTCATCAAATAGCCGATATTGGCATCGGGCAAGCGGATAAATTCCACCCCGGTTCGGGCAATCCCGTAGAGTAACAGGAAATATCCTGATACATACATCACCGGTCTGGGTTTCGCAGAAATAATCCACAGCACGGCAAACAGGACCAGCCCTTCAAACAGCATTTCGTACAACTGCGTGGGGTGGCGTGGACTGAAACACAGGGGACCGGCATAGTCGATATAACGGTTGGGCGGAAACAGTTCGCAGGAAAGTTTCATCGCCCAGGGCACGTTCCCGGGCGCACCCCACAATTCGGCATTGATAAAATTTCCCAGGCGCCCTGCGGCCAGACCCAGCGGCACTAACGGCGCGATAAAATCGGTTAACTGGAAAAAACTGCATCCCAGCTTGCGCCGGTACAATTCCATCGCGACCAGTACCCCCAGAAACCCGCCGTGGAAAGACATACCGCCCTCCCAGATTTTGAGCAGGTAAACTGGATTTTCGATAAATCTGTCGATGTTGTAAAAAAATACCGAGCCGATGCGCCCTCCTATGATCGCGCCCAGCGCACCATAAAATATCAGATCATCGATTTGATCCGGGCGGATGATGCTGGACTCGATTCGAGATCGGCGCTTCCCCAGCCAGAAGGCCGAGGCGAATGCGACCAGATACATCAGCCCATACCATTGAATCTTTAAGGGGCCAATGGCGACGATGATCGGGTCGATATCTGGGTATGCAATCATAATTCAGGTTCACTTAGCTGGTTAGTACGAGAATCCACACGGCGATAAGAATCGCAATTGCTATAGCAACTGCGGTAGAACCCATATCCTTGGCTCTGCCCGCCAGTTCATGCTGCTCTTCTCCATGGCGATCTACCACGGCCTCTATAGCGGAATTGAGCATTTCGACCAATGGCAATAACAGTGCGCTGCTTACCAGCAAAGCTCTCTCGACACCGTCCTGACCCATCCAGAGGCCCAACGGGATCAATACGACGCATAGCCAGAATTCCTGCCTGAACGCTTCTTCGTGCCTGTAGGCTGCACGCAGGCCTTGCCACGAATACTGACTCGCCTTTAATAGCCGGGTAATCCCCTTGTTGCCGCTGAATGCCATCTGTAAGTTCGATTAAGGAAGCTCTTATGTACCGGCACTGCCAGTATATACCGCTAATAATATTAACCCGGCGACAATGTATATCGCATTCAGGGCTTCAAGAAGGCGTCAGATC
>JBGMRM010000128.1:0-5743 GCA_048061415.1 Gammaproteobacteria bacterium
AAAAGTAGGGCGACTCTCGTCGGTCATCGTCGAGATCAAGGCCAACGACAGCAAACAATTCAGGCTGGACGATGAACTCGCGGATAATATCAGCATCGCTGAGATTAAGCGCGATTATATTCTGATTAATCGCTACGGAAAAATCGAACGCCTGAACCTCGTGAAATCGACCAGCACCGGCAAAACTTCGCTATTCAATACCAGTTTAGGCGGTTCCAATGCCACCGCCAGCACTGCCTTGTTACGCAGTTATAAAAAACGATATGTGAGCAATCCTATGGCGCTGGCAAAGCGATTCCAGGCAATCCCAGTCCAGAAAAATGGAAAAAACATCGGGTTTAAACTAAAGGCCCTGAGGGGCGAAAGCTTGCTGAAAAGACTCAATTTTCAGGATTCTGATGTATTTATCAAAATAAACGGTATTGGACTGGATAAGCCGTTTCAGGCACTCGATGCATTAAAATCCCTGACGACGGCCAACAGCGTTTCGGTTACTATTCTACGAAATGGTAACGAAGAGACCATCAACTTCGGTCTGTGACCGAATAGATATAACAAGAATATGAATAAACTGGTTTCAATTGTCCGCGATATGCTGGTCGCTTCACTGCTTGGCCTGCTGCTAATGAGCGAGGCGGTGTATGCACAGGAAGTGACGTTGAATTTCAGCGATGCAGATCTGATTTCGGTGATTAACAGCGTATCGCAGATAACCGGTAAAAATTTCATTATAGATCCGCGGGTAAAAGGTAAGGTAACGGTAATTTCGTCCAAGCCGCTCAACGTAGACGAAGTCTACAGTGTATTTCTGTCGATTTTACAGGTACACGGCTTCGCTACCGTGCCAACCAAAAATGCAATTAAAATAATTCCGGACGCCACCGCAAAACAAAACGCAGCGCCCTTAACCCAGGGCAAAAATGGTCCCGGGGACCAGTTAATCACGCGCGTACTCCAGATAAAGTACATAAATGCTGCGCAGCTGGTACCCATATTACGGCCACTAGTAGCACAACAGGGACATCTGGCCGCCTATGCGACCACTAATGTTTTGATTATTTCGGACCGGGCATCGAACATCGAGAGAATAGAGCGGATCATTCGCCAAATGGATCGCAAGAACGATGCGGATATTGAAATCATCAAACTAAATTATGCTTTTGCCGCCGAAGTGGTTCGATTATTATCGAGTCTGAGTTTATCCGCCGCCGACCAGAAAAACCCATTGTCAGGGCAGGTGAAATTTACCGCGGACGAGCGCACTAACAGTATTTTGCTCAGTGGGGAAAAATCTAAACGCTTAAAGTACCAGGCGATTATCGCCGCCCTGGATGAACCGGTCGAAACCACCGGCAATACCCACGTGGTTTACCTGCGCTATGCTGAAGCAAAAAATTTAGCCACCATACTCGGAAAAGTTGGCGCGGAAGTCATCAAGTCGGAAGCAAAAAATTCACCCGTCCCCAAGACCGGCGTCAGCACCGAATCGTTTAGTATACAGGCAGATGAAACCACCAACGCATTGATCATAACTTCCCCAGCCTCGGTGTTTTTGTCGTTGAGATCGGTAATCCAGCAGCTCGATATCCCCAGAGCGCAGGTGCACATCGAGGCTATTATAGCCGAGGTAGCGCTCGATACTTCTAATGAGCTGGGGGTGGAGTGGCTGTTCGATGCGAGTGCGACGGGTGATCCTGTGCTGGCTACCCAGTTCGATGGATCTATTACCTCGGTGGCAAGCGGCATACTCCCCGACGGCCTGACCCTGGGTCTAGGCAGGCTGGACGATCCGAAGTTGAACTTTGTCACGCTGATACGGGCACTGGCGGGTGATTCGGAAACCAATTTGTTATCGACGCCTTCGATCGTCACGCTCGACAACCAGGAAGCGGAAATAATTGTTGGTCAGAACGTGCCTTTCGTCACCGGCGAAACTTCGAACACCATTACAACGGGGGCTATCACCAACCCGTTCAGAACGATCGAAAGGCGGGACATAGGTATCAGCTTGAAGGTCAAACCTCAGATCAATGAAGGCAATACCATCACCTTGGAAATCCAGCAGGAAGTGTCTAATATTAGCGGGAGCGCCACAGGGGCTGTCGATATAGTTACTAACAAGCGTTCGATTAAAACCACGGTTCAACTACAGGACGGCGAGTTGCTGATACTGGGCGGGCTCATCGATGATAAGGTAGTCGAATCGGTTCAAAAAATTCCCGGCCTGGGCGATATCCCGATTCTGGGCGCCCTGTTCCGATCGACCAAACTGACCAAGGTAAAGCAAAACCTGGTGGTGTTCATCCGGGCTACCATTATCAAGGATCCGGTCAAGGCCCGGGCCCTGAGCCGTAGAAAATACAATTTCATGCGTGATTTGCAGTTGCAAAATTATGACGAGGAGGACCCGATTACACCCGTGCTGGATCCTTTCGAATAAGCAGTAGAACAGGTTAGAGAACCTCGTCTGCGATCAACTCGGCAAAGCGGTGGGTCCATCGCAGCGGAACCGGTTCGTACAACTCGGTGGAAGCGGCGAAATCCGGCATAAAAACTTGTTCTACCAGTTTTTGCACAGCGTCAGGGTTCGATATCCCGAGGTTGATTTCCTGGTTGACCTGTAAACTCATTTTATCGAAATTAGCAGAGCCGAGGCAGGCCCAGCCATCGTACACCGCTGCCTTGAGATGCGTCATGCCCGGGTATGAATACACACGAATACCGTTCTCCAGCAACGTGTTGATGGTCGATTCGCTGCTCAATTGCATTGCACCGCTGTCGTTGCCTGATGAAACAATTACACGTACGTCTACACCACGGCGACGGGCTTTGGCGAGCTCGTAGATTATAATATCGTCAGAAAAATAGGCGTTTTGTATATAAATGCGATTGTTGGCTCTGCGGATAGCCGCAATCTGTGCCCGATAAATCTGCGAATCGCTAATGGATGTGCTCAATACCCGTATGGGATAACCATATTTTTCGGGGTCGCGTTTATAGCCACGGAGCGTGCGCGCAAGTAAGGCAAAATCACCCAGAAAACCCGACCTGGCCCAGGTTTTATCAAATTCAAACTGGAGTTGTTTGACCACTGGTCCGGAAACTTCCATCATCATATCGTGCCAGTCGTAACGGTATTCGCGGCCGATGTTCATACCACCGACAAAAGCGAGTTTTTCGTCGATAATAGTGGTTTTGACATGGTCTCCAGTGAACCACGGATTGCTTTGAACGCGTACCCGCACTTTCGACCCGTAGGACAGATAATCGGTGATCGACGATGGTAGTTTGACGTTGGTTGGCATCGATTCGGAGTCCGAGTTGGTGGCGAACAGGTCACCGAGACCGTCTACCAGCACCTTGACTTCTACCTCCTTCGACCTCTCTCGCAGGATATCGGCGATTTCCAGGCCAACGTCATCGTTGTCGAAAATGTAGGTACGGATGTCGATCGAGTCTTCGGCATCGTTAAAAGCTTCCGTTAATCGGGAAAAGTAGTCATCCCCATCGATCAGGAAACGAATTCTCCCCAGCGAGGGCTTGTTTCCGACGATTCCGTCGAGTTCGAGTTCCCAGGCATCGAGATCCATCGGTAGCGCGTCGGCGACTGGAGGAATCGGTATGTGTTCCAGGGCTGGAAATTGAAATCTATTGATCGCAGTTCGTTGCAAAAAGCCTCCTGCCGATTTGATCGTCAGCCCAAGGTAGGCTTTTGCATAGGAGACAGGGCGAAGGATCGGGTCGAGTAAAGTGGTTTCGGCCAGGACAGTTACTCCCTGCACCACGGCTGTAGCCGATCGGGAACTATTGTTGTTTTCTTCGGTAGCCTCGGTATCTCCTAATTTACCATAGACTACGCGTTTGGTCCGAGCCCCGGAATGGCCTGGCGCCTGCATTTGTGGGTCTGGGTTTATCACCGGTTTGAATGATGCACAACCCATAATCCCACTGGGCAGGAATAAGGTCACCAACAGGATTTTAAGGTACCCCGCGGAACGGAGAAAGTGTCGTGACCGAGATATGGTAGCTTTAAAAAACGACAGCCCAGTCGATAGCGCAATTCCAGTTTGATGCTTCATAACAACCTCTATCTATCCGTAACAAAGTTTGGTCAGAAATACTGCTCCTTAAGCCCTCTCTCCGATGGACTGGGTTAGCAGAGTGCAAAAGTGTCATCTATCGCGCAAGCTTTTATTGCAAGGTATCACTATGTTGCCCTGCGAGGATCATATAAAGATACCAGGCAGGCGCAGGCAGTCCTCATGGGTTGCTCGGTGGACTGTCAGGACAGGCAAACAGGAGGATCAATTCCGTCCACAAAAATAGTTAAAAAGGGTGATTGCTTCCAGTCAGGGGAAGGGTAAAATTAAACCCGAATCCATGCTTTGCGCTATGCGACCTGGTGGAAGCACGGATTCAGGATAAAGCGAGGCGACATGCGTTATTTATCTCGGATTACATAACATGCCCAGGCTACCACCTTTGCTCGCCAAACTCCTTTGCCGTCTGGGGTTCCACGATTTCCGGGTGATTAGCATAACCTTCGAATTTGGCACCCGCGGCGTCGAAAAAGTCGAATGTAAACGATGCGGCGTCACGATGGCGCGACACCTGTGACAGGTCGACAGAGGCCAAAGCGAACCCAAAACAATTCTAGCTGCTGGAGCCCGGGTTTTAGGGGAACATGGAAAGCCCCAATTGCCCCTATAGAAAGCAGTAATTCTCCAGCGTAAGGCGCTTCAGCTAAACAGCACCGGACATTCACGGCGACATTTATTGCGCGCTATGATGTAGATCAGGTGCAGTGTCCCCAGCCCCGCTAACAGGCAGAAAAACGAGATATAAGCGTATCTGAGAAACAGATAGTCGACCACCACAACACCAATTAACGTCAGCCCGAAATACTTAACATGCAGGTAGCGTGACAGCAACGGCGCCAGGATGATCAGGGTCACGTAGAGGATGTTAGTCGGCATACGCGGCATGACGAAATCGAGCAACATCGTGCCTTCATAGGCCAGTGAGTTGCGGTTGATGGAAACGCTAATCCAGTCCGGGTTGAACAGATGCGGCACATAAAGTGTCAGGCCTAAACCCAGCCCGATCAGCGCAAATGCCAGAAACAGGTGCTTTCGCCGACTCTCGGGCGGCTCCAGCACATAGACGCACAGGGGGATCCAGAAAGGCCACATAAACCAGGTAAAAAAGATAAATCCAAGCGCGCTCCAGAGTACGGTCGACGGGTCACCTGCGTTCATGCCAGACCAGACGAAACCCTCGGTAAACTGCTGCAGGCCGGCATAAATGGGCATGATTGCTACTGGCAGGTATTTCTTGTTAGTGGTCCAGGCCCTGTGGCTGGCATAGCCCCCACCCGCCAGCAACAATCCGCCGGCGGTAAAACTGACCGATGCCGATAAACACATGTTGGACTCTCCGGATTGACGCGCAAAGAAATTTACTTGCGGATACTAACGCAAATCGGCAGCAATAGGTCCGAATTTTTCCGGGTCTTAAGGACTGGACAACGCGGCGAGTTGCCGCCGAGTTGCCCCAGAACTTATTCAATCCCTGATCTGCGGAAGGTAAGTATTACTTGACACTGGACTATAGTCCAGGTCTAGGTTTAAGGGACGCCAAAACTATTCGAGAGTTCCGCCAATGAAAGTCTCTGCCAATGCTTTGATCTTTGTCGCCACAGTTTTTCTCGCATCTATCATTGCGGTACCGGCGTTCGTTCAAG
>JBGMRM010000129.1:0-5711 GCA_048061415.1 Gammaproteobacteria bacterium
CGTTATTTTTTTCCTACCGGCGCAAGCATACGACCGGGCGCATGGCGGCCATGATCTGGATCGATTCTCGCGCTTGAAAAACTCCATATAAAACCCACTTACTTTGTAAGTTTTTATATTACCAGAGGTTTTATCCGTGAGAATGGATCGATTAACGAGTAAGTTTCAGGAAGCCCTGGGCGATGCCCAGTCGCTGGCGGTCGGGCGCGAGCACCAGTTTATCGAACCGGTGCACCTGATGTTGTCCCTGCTGGATCAACAGGGTGGGTCGGTGCGGCCATTACTCACCCACGCCGGGGTGAACATCAACCTGTTGCGTTCTCAATTGCGTGAGCTGCTGGAAAAGCAGGCGCGTGTCGAAGGCGTGGATGGTGACCTGCACATTTCCAGTGCGCTCGGCAAGTTGCTCAACGTCACCGACAAACTGGCGCAGGATCGCAAGGATCAGTTTATTTCGTCCGAACTTTTCGTGCTCGCGGCAATGGATTCCAAAGGAGCGCTTGTCGATGTTTTAAAATCGGCGGGCGCGAACAGGAAAGCGATCGAAACCGCGGTGGATGCGATACGCGGCGGGCAGAATGTCGACAGCGCCAACGCCGAAGACCAGCGCATGGCGCTGGAAAAATATACCATCGACCTGACCGAGCGTGCCGAACAGGGCAAGCTCGACCCGGTGATTGGCCGTGATGAAGAAATCAGGCGCGCCATTCAGGTGTTACAACGCCGCACCAAAAACAATCCGGTGTTGATCGGTGAACCCGGTGTCGGTAAAACCGCAATCGTCGAAGGCCTGGCTCAGCGTATTATCAACCGGGAAGTACCCGAAGGCCTGAAGAACAAGCGCGTACTGTCACTCGACATGGGCTCGTTAATCGCAGGTTCCAAATATCGGGGAGATTTCGAGGAGCGGCTAAAAGCGGTTCTTAACGATTTATCCAAACAGGAAGGGCAGATCATTTTGTTCATCGATGAACTGCATACCGTGGTTGGGGCGGGTAAGGCCGAAGGGGCGATGGACGCCGGAAATATGCTAAAACCAGCGCTCGCGCGTGGCGAGCTGCATTGTATCGGCGCCACGACGCTGGATGAATACCGGCAAAATATCGAAAAAGATGCCGCGCTCGAGCGACGCTTCCAGAAAGTTCTGGTGCAGGAGCCATCGGTCGAGGACACGATTGCCATTTTACGTGGGCTGAAGGAACGCTACGAAGTCCACCACGGGGTTGATATTACCGACCCGGCGATAGTCGCGGCCGCGACGCTTTCGTATCGCTATATCAGCGACCGGCAATTACCCGACAAGGCGATCGACCTGATCGACGAATCGGCCAGCCGAATTCGCATGCAAATCGATTCGAAACCCGAACCGATGGACAGGCTCGAGCGCCGCTTAATCCAGCTCAAGATCGAGCACGAGGCATTAAAGAAGGAGAGCGACTCGGCCAGTAAAAAACGCCGTGAAACGCTCGAATCGGAAATTGGGCAGTTGGACCGGGAATACTCCGATCTGGATGAAATATGGAAGGCCGAGAAAGCGGCACTGCAGGGCTCAACCCATGTGAAGGAAGCGCTCGAACGAGCGCGCCTGGATTTCGAAACCGCACAAAGAGCGGGTGACCTCACGCGTATGTCCGAATTGCAATACGGGCGTATTCCCGAACTGGAAAAGGAACTCGATCAAGCCGCCAATTTTGAAATGCACGATATGAAATTGCTGATCAACAAGGTAGGCGAGGAAGAAATCGCATCGGTAGTATCGCTTTGGACCGGGATTCCGGTTTCCAAAATGCTCGGATCAGAACGTGACAAATTGCTCACCATGGAAAACAAGATCGGCGAACGAGTAGTTGGCCAGGAAGAGGCGGTCAAGGCGGTTTCCAACGCGATCAGGCGTTCACGCGCCGGTCTTTCCGACCCGGATCGGCCGAATGGCTCTTTTTTGTTCCTCGGGCCTACCGGGGTTGGTAAAACCGAGCTGACCAAAGCTCTGACCCACTTCCTGTTCGATACCGAGGATGCGATGGTTCGCATCGATATGTCCGAGTACATGGAAAAGCATAGCGTTTCCCGCCTGGTCGGCGCGCCACCAGGCTACGTCGGTTACGAGCAGGGTGGGTATTTGACCGAGGCGGTACGGCGCCGGCCCTATTCGGTCATTTTGCTCGACGAGATAGAAAAGGCGCACCAGGATGTTTTTAATATCCTGTTGCAGGTACTGGACGATGGTCGCCTGACCGATGGCCAGGGCCGCACGGTCGATTTCCGCAACACGGTGATAGTGATGACCTCAAACCTCGGTTCGAGCGAAATACAGGCGTTCGCCGGAGACAGTCAGTACGAAAAAATAAAAGCAGCGGTGATGTTACTGGTGAACGAACATTTCAGACCGGAGTTTATCAATCGCATCGACGAAACCGTTGTATTTCATCCGCTGACCCAGGAACAGATTCAGGTGATTGCGAAAATTCAGTTGCAGGGGCTGACCGAGCGCCTGAGGCAAAAGGATCTGTTGCTGCAGATTAGCGATCGTGCGTTGGAACAGCTTGGCAAGACCGGGTTTGATCCGGTTTACGGAGCGAGACCCCTGAAGCGAATTATTCAACAGTCGATTGAAAACCCTGTTGCTCTGGCGATTCTCGCGGGTGACTTCGAATCAGGGGATCAAATAAGCGTGGATATCGATGCTTCCGGCGCCTTTGTGTTTGAGCACTGATATCTTGCCCCATGATTTCCAAATCGATCGATACTGACCCCATTGATTCTACCCCATTGATTCTGCGAAATCAATCGATACTGACCCCATTGATTAATCGATACTGACCCCATTGATTTCTTAAACGTCTAAATCGGTAATAGACATCGTTTTTACCTGAAATACGGCTATAATTCAGGCTGGAGCTGATTGACTGAGAAGCCCGAGATGTTTCAGCATGTATCTTTCTTCGAAATAAGACCAGGTATTCAACAACACAAGATGGCTGTAATAGGTTCAATGTTCTTCAACCGTACGCTCAGGCAATTTCTCGATTGCCCGGATTTGACGAGTAAAAAGGGGAAAGACCTGATCAAAAAAATCAGGCAGTCGGCCAAAAATTCGCTGGAAAAAATTCTCGAAGTTCTCCCACGTGCGCAAAAGCAGCACAAGGAAATACTGACCGAAATTTGCCTGGAACATGCGAAGGGCAAAATGAAGGAAGCATTCCTCGATATCCTGGAGCATGATACGACTAATATCCGTTCGGCTGCCGCCGATATCCTGTCCCAGTCTTCCCAGATTAATCCCAGCAGGCTGTTTAAACGCCTGCAGGAAACCGATGTATCAAAAACTGAAATTATCGATATCCTCGATTTTCAAAAAGAGGTTTTGAGACCCGAACAGATTATCAATAATGCATTAAAACTGGATAAAGGCAGCGCCGAGAGACTGCTCAAGATAGCGGCGGAGATGGACAGGAAACTCGATCTGGATGATCTGATTATTGAACCGGAATTGATTGAAAGCCCAGATATCAAATTTATGTTATTGCGCTATTTCGGCCAACTGAAACAACCTGAAATTTCAACCATCATCAGCAAATTTTTGATCGATAAAAATAAAACGGTGGTAATCGCGGCACTAAAGTCACTGATTGCGATGCCAGCAAAATTCGATGCATCGGTCGTTTTACCCTTTATCGACACCATGTCTGATATAGAGCGCGAAATGGCGCTGGAAATAGTCAGCAAACAGGCCAATCCAGAGCTTGTCCCGAGGCTTGCGCCCTGGACAACGGGTAAATCAGATGAAATACGCGAAATCTTTGCCAAAATTGTAGTTAAGCACGCAACCTCTGAAGGGCTGGAAAAATTTTTAAAAAGGCTCGACCAGCAGGATTGGTGGGGTCAGGAGCAGGCGATCAAATGCCTGATGAAACTGGGTAACGACCGGTTTTTCCAGACCGCGAAGGAATTAGTAAACCACAAAGACGACTTTATCAGCGGTAGCGCCCAACAGCTTGCTGCACTGCAAAGTGATCCGGCTGATATCACCATGTTTAGCGAGACCGTGTTGCATCATAACTGGCAGGTGCGGGAAAAGGCTATCGCCTCAATAGGGGCCGAGGGCAATCGCGATGCGCTTGGATTGTTGAAGCTGGTTATCGAGAAGAGACCGGAATCGGCGATTGCGGTATTAAAGGCGGTTAATAAAGTAGGGTTGGCCAAGGGCCTGGAAATTTCCGTGAAGTGCCTGGGTATGACCGAGGCCATGGTGCAGCGTGAAGCGCTTGAGTCCATTGCCCTGCTGGCCAATGAAAAGCATGCCGAAAAAGTCCGGGGAATGGTGCTGAAGTCCGTACCCAATCTGCAGGCCACTGTGCGGGACACTGCTGAGCAGGTGATTAATAAACTCACCAGCGATTTCGGCTTGAGCAAACTGCAATTAGACAAGGATCTTTTTGAGACCCGCCTGGTCAAGATCGATCAGGCACGGGCAGAAAGTAAAAAACAGGCAGCCAGTGTGTCCGCCGAGGCCACCGAAGTGGTCATTTTCCAGAATATAGAGGAATTAAAGGAAGGCGATCTGTGGATGGATCGGTTTCGCATCAAGGGCGAGATTGGCCGAGGTGCGATGGGACGGGTAATGCTTGCAGAAGACGAGATGGTTGGCGATCCGTTGATATTGAAATTCATGCACCCGGAACTGACCGTAGACGGGGCCTCACGAGAACGGTTTTTACGCGAAGTAAAATACTCCAGGATGGTGAGTCATCAAAATGTCATTCGCATCCACGACATGTTGTTCAAGGATAATCTGTGCGCGATATCGATGGAATATTTTGAGAGCCGCGGAATCGATGAACTCCTCAAACAGAAAAAATCCTTTGAGGTCAGGGAGGGTCTGGAAATCCTTTACCAGGTCTGCGAAGGTATGGCTGCCGCGCATAAACAGGATGTCATACACCGTGATCTGAAACCCAGTAATATACTGATGGATGATACCGGGCTGGTTAAAATTGTGGATTTTGGCATCGCTTCCGCCTCCACCAATACAGAATCGACACTGACCAAAACCGGGTCGATAATCGGTACCCCGGCTTATATTTCTCCCGAGCGGGCCAAGGGGCTGGACGCCGACGAACGTTGCGATATTTACGCCTTAGGTGTTATCGCTTATTATATGTTTACTGGTACCTTGCCTTACAAGGGTGAACCGATGGCTATTTTGTTTCAGCACCTCGAAGGAAATGCGAAGCCGGCACACGAAGTGAAAGAATCGATAAACCCGCTTGCCAGCCAGCTGGTACAGAAAATGATGGCCGTAGAGGCGAAAGATCGCATTCAAACGATGGAACAGGCACGTGACGAAATTAAAACCACGTTGGATAAAATATAATCGCTTTTTTAATTTCCCTGAGCAAATATGACGATACAGCAAATCATTGAAGGCAAGTTACAGGACGCGTTCAGAGTCGAACATCTGGAAGTTGCCAACGAAAGCCATCTGCACAATGTGTCGCCCGGGTCGGAGTCGCATTTCAAGGTCACGCTCGTCAGCGACGATTTCAACGATCTGATGTTGATTAAACGCCATCGGCTGGTGAATAGCGCTTTACAGGAAGAAATGCAGCAAATCCATGCATTGGCATTGCATACCCTGACGCCCGGTGAGTGGCTAGCGCGCGCCGAACAGGTTACCGAGTCACCGCTTTGCAAAGGCGGCGGTAAAAACC
>JBGMRM010000130.1:0-5700 GCA_048061415.1 Gammaproteobacteria bacterium
AAGGGCGAAAGGCAGGATGCCTGTAGTAATTCGTTCAGGTGCAAACTGTATTTTTTAAATCCCATGTTTTTCCGGTCTAATCATTTGATTTTATAAGTAAAAATCGTAATTAACTACCGCCTTCGTGCAATGTGCGGGCTATACCCTGTAGGCAATAACAGTCATCAGCTTGCTGACCAAAGTCATTGCGGTGCGGATGGCCGATGGCAAGTTCGCCGCGCCGGCATGGCTTGCGCTGACGGCGTGCCGCATTTCATCGTTTTTCATGGTTTCCAGGATAATTCGGCTGCGTTGATCTGTCTCGGGCAACTGCCTTAGATGATCTTCGAGATGTCGGTACACTTGCTGCTCGGTCTCCCTGACGAACCCCAGGCTCCATTTATCGCCTGCGGCGCCGGCGAGGGCGCCAATGGCATAAGACCCCCAGTACCAGAGATCATCGAACTTGCTGCGGGAGTGATCGAGCTCCGATAATCGCTGCTGGCACCAGTTCAAATGCTCGTTTTCTTCGTCGGCCGCAGTTTGCATCGCTGCGCTCACGGCTTGCGCCCGGGCAGTTAGCGCCTGACCTCGATAGAGTCCCTGTGCCGCCACTTCGCCGGCGTTATTAACGCGCATGAGTCCTGCTACGTGCGATTGTTCGGCTTTGGACAGATCCGGCTGTTCGATTTTCTTCGCCGGGTAGGGGCGCGCCTGCGTGGGTGGCCGGACATGACAGGTTCGGAGGCCATGTTGTAGCTCGCTGATCAATCTGTCGAGCGGATTTAGATTTCGTATCACCTGGTGTATTCCTCTGTGGATAAACAGTATGCTGGGTGGATTTCCGCTGTCAAGAACGAGCTGGTTTCAGGCTGGTTATCGGATTAGTGCGATTACCTTTAAGCCTGTGGGCATTACCTCGCATTAATAAGTTTGACAAGAATAACAGAATATTAGATAATTATTATATGCTGAATATCAGACACCCCCTGTCTGTCAGCATTCCTCCTCCATCATCTATTAGATGGATTCGGCGCGGTACCTGGTACCGCTCCATTTTTTTACCTATGTGTTTTACCTATGTGTTTTCTATCTATTACCGCAGCGATTCGGAGTCCGGGAATTCGAGGAATATATCATCGAGGACAGGGGTGATATGGCTTGTCAAGACTGGCATTATCGGCTAGTATTCGCGCCCTTTGTGAGAGAAGTCAAAGCCTTCGAAGCTGCTTTGCGGAATTGAGTATGAAAACCTTTAGCGCCAGCCCCGAAACCGTTAAACGCGAGTGGTTTGTGATCGATGCCACCGACAAGGTGCTCGGCCGTCTGTCGACCGAAATCGCGCGCCGTCTGCGTGGTAAACACAAACCCGAATACACCCCGCACATCGATACCGGCGACTATATCGTGGTCATCAATGCCGACAAGGTGCGTGTTACTGGAAACAAGGAAACCGACAAGATGTACTATCACCATACCGGATATATCGGTAATCTGAAGTCGACTAACCTGGCCAAACTGCGGGCCAGTCATCCCGAGAGGATCATCCAGCACTCGGTCAAGGGTATGTTACCCAAGAATTCACTGGGCAGGGCGATGTTCAGGAAACTCAAGGTTTACGCAGGGGATTCCCACGGTCATGGCGCGCAGCAGCCTCAGCCCCTCGAGTTAAGAGATTAAATCATGCCAGCAGAACAATATTACGGTACCGGTCGGCGCAAGAGTTCCTCTGCCAGGGTTTATCTCAGGTCTGGCGGTGGCGCAATTACGGTTAACAACAGAAGCATCGATGATTATTTCGGTCGTGAAACCTCACGCATGGTGGTTCGTCAACCGCTGCAAACAGTAAACATGATAGACAAATTCGATATCATGGTGAAGGTAAGCGGTGGCGGTCCAAGCGGTCAGGCTGGCGCGATCAGGCTGGGCATTACCCGTGCCTTGTTAAAATACGACGAAACTTACCGCGAATCACTGCGCGAGGAAGGGTTTGTCACACGTGATGCCAGGACAGTCGAGCGTAAGAAAGTGGGTCTGCGAAAGGCAAGACGTGGGGTTCAATTCTCCAAGCGTTAACATGGGCGCAGTTATCTTCGAAAAAGGGCCGGGAGCAATTCCGGCCCTTTTTTGCGTCTGTTTTCAAGCGGCTGGGCCAGTCGGAAAGAAAGGGGTGCCAGTGAGAAACCTCGGTGCGCAACGACCAGGCATCAGGCTGTCAGGGTGCGCACGCCCTGGTCTCCGCCGAGAATCAGTACGTCTGCCGGGCGATGCGCGAACAGCCCCACGGTGACCACGCCGGCCATCTGGTTAATTTGCGTTTCCAGTGCGATCGGGTCGTCGATACTAAGATCGTGCAGGTCGAGAATATGATTTCCATTATCGGTAACAAAGTCTTCCCGCCATCGGGGCGAGCCCCCTGTTGTCTCAAGTTGCCTGGAGATCATCACGCGCGCCATCGGGATCACTTCTATGGGTAAAGGAAAGGCGCCCAGGGTATCGACCAGCTTGGAGTCATCGGCGATGCAGACGAATTGATCGCTCGACTGGGCGATTATTTTTTCGCGGGTTAAAGCGCCGCCACCGCCCTTAATCAAATGCAGGCGAGAGTTCGATTCGTCGGCGCCGTCGACATAGATCGACAGATGGCCGACTGTATTCAAATCTTCGACGCGAAAACCGTGTTTTTGCAAGAGTGCGGTCGAGGCTTGTGAGCTGGAAACAGTCGCTTCGATCTTGCCTGACATCTGTTCGTCCAGCAGCTCGATAAAATGGTTTACCGTCGAGCCGGTGCCAACACCGACGATTGATCCCGGGATTACATATTCCAGAGCTGCCTGCGCGGCCAGTTTCTTTTTATCATCGGGCGACATGAACTATACCCCTTACATTTGAGCGGCATCTTAGCGATAGCGCAGTCAAATGTCTCGTGGCAATTATTGGCGCCCGCCTGGGCAATTAAAGTAGACTATATAATCAAATGCCCTATTGCTTAGGGCAGACGCAATAATGATAATGACCCCTGCGGGAGGGCCCTATTCAGGTTTGGACACTTCCCTGATCCTGTATCCCTGTTAAATCGACTCGGCTTATGAAAAAAGAAAAATTTTTAGAGAAAGTATTAACTGCGCGCGTTTACGATGTTGCCAGGGAAACCCCGCTGGACTACCTTGGCCGTATTTCGAGGCGGTTTTCTAACCAGGTCTGGCTCAAACGGGAAGATTTGCAGCCGATATTTTCGTTCAAGCTGCGGGGCGCGTTTAACAAGATTTACCAAATGCATCGAGCCAATCCCGATCTGTCTGGCGTGATCACGGCATCAGCCGGTAACCATGCCCAGGGCGTCGCACTGTCAGCCACCAAACTCAAATTGAAGGCGATCATCGTGATGCCGACTACGACCCCGGATATCAAGGTGTCGGCGGTCAAATCCTACGGTGCGAAAGCGGTATTGCATGGTGAAAACTTCGATGCCGCCAAGGCCTACGCGCTGGATCTGGCAAAAAAGGAAAACCTTGCTTTTATCCATCCGTTCGATGACTTCGACGTGATGGCCGGGCAGGGAACCATAGCGCAGGAAATTATTCGCCAGCATCCAGATAAAATCGATGCCATATTCATACCGGTGGGCGGCGGGGGCCTCGCATCGGGTATCGCAGGGTTTATCAAGGCGGTGAAACCCGAGGTAAAAATAATAGCCGTGGAACCGGCGGATGCCGCCTGCCTGTATGCGGCCATGCAGGCCGGCCGCAGAGTCAGGTTGAAAGAGGTGGGTATTTTCGCCGATGGGGTCGCAGTTAGCCAAATTGGAAAGAATACCTTTTCGATGCTCAAAAATCTGGTCGACGATGTCATTACAGTCAGTACCGACCAGATATGCGCAGCCATTAAGGACACTTTCGAGGATACCCGCGCTATCTGCGAACCGGCCGGTGCAGTTTCGCTAGCGGGACTGAAAAAGTACGTCGAAATGAAAGACCTTCAACAGCAGACTTTGATCGCGATCAATAGCGGCGCCAACATGAACTTTGACCGCCTGAGGCATGTGTCGGAGCGTTCGGAACTCGGCGAAGAACGCGAGGCCCTGATCGCGGTTCAGATTCCTGAGCGTCCGGGCAGTTTCAAGCAATTTTGCAAATTAATTGGTAAACGCCAGATCACCGAATTTAACTACCGCTACGCAGACGATACCATCGCTCGCGTGTTTGCCGGGATACAGCTTACGCATGGTATTGCCGAGAAAAACCAGTTTATCGAGCTACTCAGAAAAAAAGGATATCCGGTGGTCGATATGACGGATAACGAGGTAGCCAAATTACATGCCCGATATATGGTCGGTGGTCATCCCGGAGCGAGTGTCGATAACGAGCTATTGTACCGATTTGAGTTCCCCGAAAAGCCTGGCGCCCTATTAAATTTTTTAATGAAGGTGGGCAAACGCTGGAATATCAGTCTGTTCCATTATCGCAACCATGGGTCTAATTTCGGTCGCATACTGATGGGATTTCAGGTTGACAGGGCCAATTACAGGGAATTCAATTCATTCCTCTCGAGCCTGGATATCCCCTACTGGGACGAGACCGAAAACGCGGCCTACGAGTTATTTTTGAAATAAGCCAATATAACTTAATGTGGTGTCTCAGATAGCTGGGATAAGCGTCGGATAGTGAAGGTCAGGATACCAACCACGGTGCCGTCGCAAGTCTATCAACCTTGAACCAAAGGTTCAGGTGGGGTTATTGGTAACCCATCAGGCTTCCTGACGAATCAGGCGTGCACACCAGCGTTACACGAAAGTCCCCGAAGATTGATAAATAGGCTCAAGGATTATGATGGTCGCTAACAAACACCGTAGTTGGTATACAATTACTATACGTGCAATCTGCCAAAAGTAAAATTCAAATTTCTAATTGGCGGGCGTTTTCGAGGACCTGACTGATTTTCAGTTCGAGGTTTTTCAGGCGGGGCGATAATTCCTGGCTGATTCCCTTGTCAATCTGGCCGGAATTGAGTAAATCGTTGGTGATATTGAGCGCGGTGATGACCGCAACCCTCTCAGAGCCCATGATATTTCCGCTATCACGTACTTCGCGCATCTTTGAATCGAGGTATTTGGCTGAAGCCAGTAGAGCGGGCTGCTCGCCCGTCGGGCAGGCGATTTTATAGTCCTTATCGAGTATCGATACACTGATTGGCTGCGCGTCGCCCATTAACCTAACTCGAGTGATTTTAAGCGCGATATCATTGCTTCGACGCGGCTTCTCGCAGTTTCGGTTTTTTCAATCAGTTGGGAACGCTCGCTTACCAGACGATCCTGTTGTTGGCGCAAGCTAGTATTCTCGTTTTTTAGCAGGCCGACGGTATCGATCAAATCGTCGATACGCTGTTCGAGTTGCCTGAGGTCGTCTTCGGTGTAAATCGGTTTCGCAGAATCCATAGTGTAATGATCAGGCTTCAAGTGGCACTAGTCAACCGATACCGATGCGTATTTTTAGCTGGTTTATAGGGTAATAGAATACAAAACACTCGTATCCTGGGCTATTCTTTAATAATGGATTTTGATTCTGTTCAAGATGCTCTGCTAAAGCTTGGCACCAATGCTGATGCCTCGGAAGCCCATGGAACCCTGTGTGGGTTATTTATGGGCAACGAGACCATGGCGATGTGGTTATGGCTGGCCCATATGGTAGATCAACTGCCTGAGCAGGGCGATGTCCTGGCCCA
>JBGMRM010000131.1:0-5673 GCA_048061415.1 Gammaproteobacteria bacterium
CCGTGTTATATTTTATCTGTGTTCTAGACTTAGCTATAGATATTGCAATTAGAACTTTGATCCCGAATCTCGGAGGTTGATATGCGCGTGCTTTTGATAGCGGCCGGATTTATTCTGACCATGGGCCTTCCTCTCGCTACCAGTCAGGCGGAGGGTCTGCAGTTTTTCCGGATCGGAACGGGTGGAATTGCCGGAACCTACTACCCGATTGGCGGAATGATAGCCCAAGCTATCAGCAATCCATCAGGTGCGCGACCCTGCGAGCAGGGGGGGAGCTGTGGACCGCCAGGTGTACTGGTCATCGCCCAGTCGGCTAATGGTTCGGTGGCGAATGTTAAGGACATTCAGCGCGGTAGTCTTGAGTCTGGCTTTGTGCAGTCGGATGTCGCCTATTGGGCATACACGGGTACTGGAACTTTCGAGGGCGAAGCTCCCATTCAGGAGCTACGGACTATTGCTAATCTTTATGCGGAGAGCATACATATTGTAGTTCGTAAGGGTGCCGGCATACGCAGCGTGCGCGATTTGGCCGGTAAACGTGTTTCTCTCGATGAGCCCGGCTCAGGCACGTTAATAGACGCGGAAATCGTTCTGAGCGAGTACGGCATCACCAGGGAAGATATTAAAGTCGAGTACATGAAGCCGGACCTGGCCATCAAGAGAATTCGAGACAACAAGCTGGACGCTTTTTTTATCGTCGCCGGATATCCCGCGCGCGCAGTGTCTGAGCTGGCTGCCGATGCGGGAGCACAACTGCTCCCGATCGATGGCCCCGAAGCCGAGCGGTTGGTTACCCGCAATCGATTTTTTTCTCGCGATATTATCCCGAAGGGTGTTTATTCGGGGATATCAGAAACAAAGACCATCAGCGTAGGCGCACAATGGCTGGTAGCTGCCTCTGTGGATACGGAACTGGTATACCAGATTACCAGAGCCCTGTGGAATCAGAATTCTCGAAAATTACTGGACAATGGCCACGCCAAGGGAAAGAGCATTACGCTTGAAACGGCTCTGGATGGTATTGCGGTACCACTTCACGCGGGCGCCAAAAGGTTTTACGACGAAATCGGCATGTCGGTGGAGTAATTCCGGTTGGTTATATTTTCTCGAATTTCCACACTACTTCGGGTTGCGAGCGCTCGAATTAAATTTCTGCTAGTACGTCCTGCCATCGCCGTCGGGCTGGTCGCGATACTGCTGATTGGCACATCGATGGTCATCTTCTATGTGCAAAGAACGCTTGCCGATATCGAAGAGGCGCTGCCGATCACGCTGTCCAGGCAGGAACGGGATATCCGCGTACTCGTCAACGATATGGGCAGGCTGGTTCAGAGTATAAGCTTTGCAAGATCAAATCAGGGATTAAACGGTTTCGAATCCGTTATCAGGCAAACCAATGAGGTTGAACAGTATCTTGAAAAAATCAGAGAGAACTACCGTTTTAATGACCTGCTAGGCGTATCGGCAATTCATGCCAAGCTTAACCCTGCTATTTTTGATATCAGGACCTGGTTAACGGAGGGGGTGTATAACTTTCAGCCGCAATCCCCTCAAACGCTGGAGCTCGTAAAGATCAGGGCACAGCTCGCTTACGAAGAGGCGCAAATCCTGCTCCTGCAGGTTGGTGAAACCGCTATCGACGTGCTTAGCGTGCAGGCGCAGAGAATAATGGCATTCCGTACCATGATGGTCCTCACACTCAGCGTTCTGACGATGATGACGGTTGGGCTGGTTATATTAGGATTCAGGCTGCAAAGGATCGTTGTTGCATTGAAAGAGAGTGAAGAAAACATCCGTTACCGAGC
This sequence comes from Gammaproteobacteria bacterium, assembly GCA_048061415.1. Lineage (GTDB taxonomy): Bacteria > Pseudomonadota > Gammaproteobacteria. The sequence continues at coordinate 1,806 of JBGMRM010000131.1, forward strand.
CAACTTCGATTCGTTAACCGGTTTGCCCAATCGGCCAAACTTTGTCGAACATTTGAGTGAAGCGATATCTCGTGGTAGACGCAACCTGGGGCTGACTGCCTTGCTGTATATCGACCTCGATCGTTTCAAGGCGATTAATGATACGCTTGGGCACGATTACGGCGATGAACTGATTAAACAGGTCGCTACCAGAATCCGTGGAACGGTACGCGAAACGGACATGGTAGCGCGTCTAGGTGGAGACGAGTTTATCGTATTGTTGACCGATATGTCCGATGCCATACGTGCCTCTATTATTGCTAAAGCCGTTCTTGGCCACCTGTCCGAACCCTTCGTGTTGCGCGACCACGAAGTCTACTCCGGCGCGAGTATTGGTATCACTGTTTGCCCTAATGATGGTGAAGATGCAAACACCCTGTTGAAAAATGCAGACATGGCGATGTACGCGGCAAAGGATCAGGGCCGTAATACATTTCGTTTTTTTACTTCCCAGATGACTGACCAGGCACGGCAGTTTCTCGAACTCGACAAGGATATGCGTCGAGCACTGGTAGAAGAAGAATTCTTCGTTTGTTTTCAACCGATACTCGATCTCAGGAAGCAGACTTTGGTTGGTGTCGAAGCCCTGTTGCGCTGGCAGCATCCGGTTAAGGGTCTGATAGAGCCTGGTGAATTCATTCCAGTTGCGGAGGAGACCGGACTGATCGACGAAATCGGGCTTTGGGTGTTACAACGCACCTGCGGTGAAGCGATGTCGTGGCCGCTACAGGATTTGCCGCCTGAATTTTATCTCGCTGTGAACATTTCGATGCGCCAGTTTAAAGGTGGATTCGGTAAAGCACAATTAAGCGAAATCCTCGATAAGACGGGTTATCCGGCTAAATACCTGGTGCTGGAAATTACCGAGTCCCTGCTGATGGATGACGATGCGCGAACCCGAGATGCACTGGATGATTTTCGCCAGATGGGTATCAGATTAGCAGTCGATGATTTTGGTACCGGTTACTCCGCGTTAAGCTACCTGAGGGAATTTCCTGTCAGTATCTTAAAAATTGACCGGTCTTTTATTCAGAATATTGTCGAGAATAGTGGCGACCGCCGACTGGTCGAGGCAATAATTGTGATGGCGCATGGGCTGGACCTGGTGGTAGTAGCAGAAGGCGTAGAAACGTCCGAACAGGATTCCCTGTTGCGTAATATGCGATGTGATACGGTACAGGGGTATTTCTACAGCGAACCGGTTACAGCCAGGGATATTGGGAAATTAACCAGGCGCGAGCGCTAATTTAAAGTCAAATCTTCGTTTCCTGCGCCGGCAGTTGCCTGTAACTACTGCTCGTTTATACCACTATTTGATAGTGGCGCAAATTTTCTGCTGAATTTCATCCAGGTTTCTATAGATCACCCCGTGCCTGTCGGCGTGGACAATAATCTTCTCGATGCCGGGCGCCTTAATATTTTGGTAAAGTTTTTCGAGACTCGATGGTTCGACTACAGGGTCCTGATCGTTCTGGTAGAGATAGACCTGAGAATCTATACGCAGCGGCTTTTCCATCAAATGTTCGATTAGCTGTTGCAGCTGGTAGAGTGCCCGAATGGGAACATGCTGATAATTAACATCAGGGTTTTCGGGCTCGTTGGGTCTGAATGGAATTAACCCTTCGGACGATACCCAGCGCACGATTTTGTTAGCGTGGTGAAGCAGGGGTACGAACTTCAGATTTTTGTTTTTAAAATCTATCGGTGCACAGACACTGGTAACGCTTTTAATCTTTTTGCCCGGATAAACCGAAGCATGTAACAGTGCCAACAGTCCCCCGGTCGAAAATCCTACGATGTGTACCGACTGGCTGAAAGTTTTGATGATGTCGTATCCACGAGTCACCGAAGCCTGCCAGTCCTGCCAGTTTCTACTGCGTAAATCCCAGGGCGAGGTGCCATGCCCCTTAAGACGTACTCCGAGTACATGATGGCCCTGCGCGTGCAGGCGATCTCCAAGACTGCGCATTTCGGCAGGCCCGGCAAGAAACCCGTGTATCAATAGAACCGCGTTCGCCGAATCGTTCGGCGACTTGAGAAAAAACCAGTTGGCATCGGCGCTAGCAGTTTGCTGGGCGTTTATTTCTTCGTAGCGCTGTTTATCGAACATTTTCCGGTCCCACTCGAGCGCAAGCAATTGATCGTGATAACGATAGTCGGCAAAGCTCCTGGCATCGACTTTATTGAACCTTTTCATGGCCAGGTTAATAACCGATGTTACTTTAGATAAGGGTGCTATTTCGTTGGCATAAACGCTGATCAGGTTTTCGGTACGAATTTCATCGATGCCAAAATCATCGTCCAGTTTTTCGTCCAACGTGTAATGCCCGTCGTCGACGCAAACCAGGTTCATCGATTGCACCGTACTGAGAAATTGATCAAGCCTGCTGCTTCCTCGGTAAGCGATTGCTCCGTACTCTTCTGGATTGCACAGACTGCGATGTAATTGATAATCAGTTTCCTGTAGTTTCTTGATGCCGATATAGAGCATTTTGTGGAAGCGCACGCACCGAATTCTTCGTAACCCCTGTTGATAGAGTTTCATAATCATGTAGGAAGCGATGTGGCTCAGGTTGATCGTCACCGCTTCGTACATCGATTTCATATAGTCATCGCGCAAAATGTTACTTTTAGCGCGCAATCCAAATGCGTGAATCCTTCCTCCCAAATGTCCCGTCTCTGGTTCGAGTGTGAATAACTCCTGCAGTGAATTAAAGCGGTGTACTACACTGGGTAAGAGCCTTTTCTCCCACCATCGCCAGTATTCACCCACCACGATAGGTTTCGAAAATCGGATGTCCATATCGGTATCCTTGAACAGCAGGTTACCTTCGATGATTAATTCTTCGGCAAAGCGCTTGTTGATCCCCTTGCTAAATAATTTTACCGCCTGGTTCAGGATATTGTCGTTGACTCGGATTGGATAAAACGTGATTTGCGAGGGCACGATAACGGTTGGTTTGAGCGCTTTAATCATTAAGTGCTCGGTAGTGTCAAATTCCAGCTGTTCGGCCCAGCGCTCAACCTGCGAGTAGTTTCCGGTCGAAAAGTCACGCAGTAGCGCCGTCTTGAAAGCATCAAGCGCCAGTGCGATTACCGCCGATCCGCGGTGGTGCTTACGTCGCTCGTTCGCGGTTCGCGAGAATATGCTGTAGCGACCCTGCTTGTCGACTACGCGTTTATCCTTGACCATTCCACCCTCCGGGAATACAACGAGCTTACGATCGTGCAGGATTTCTTTGGCGAGGAAGGGGAAGAGATTGGGTAAATCGTTCGGTACTACACCGATCGCATAAAGAAACTGGCTGAATCGTTCATCACCCTCGAAAAACTCGCTGGCGGCGATAGAGCGGCAATAGGAACCCGTCGCCTCATAGAGCAGGTATTGCGGTATAAAGGTTTCGAAGCGGGCGAAGTGGTTGAACAGGAAGATATCCCCTGTTTTGGCCGCATCCATGTCCGCGTCTGGATTTTGGTGAAGTTTGATATTTAACTTGAGTAGCTTCTTCGTAGTGCGAAATGCTTTTACGCACAGACCGTAAGTCGTTTTGCTAATTTTTGGATCAAGCGGATTGTCTGGCATAAATGTGATTCTGGTCTTAAAAACAGTATTGATTATACCGTTAATTAAGAGTGTGGTTCTCCGGTAAGTTGCTTAGGGTCGTCAGGGTATTTCATCAGTACTCTTATATAAAAGACATCGACCAGGCAGTACCGGTTCCATTGCTATCAGGGTTATTGGAACCGGGAATCCCTGCTATTAACCCGGCGACGATATATATCGTATTCAGCCATCATGTGTCTGCCCGCAGCAAGGTATCAGAACGCC
>JBGMRM010000132.1:0-5665 GCA_048061415.1 Gammaproteobacteria bacterium
CAATATAGAGTACGCCGCTCATGCAAAAGAGTGTACAATGAAATGGATATAGATGACCCAATTCATTGCCTGATTAGCCCGACGGCGACCGCAACCATTTCAAATAGCAAAACACCCAGGCTTCGATGAAACTACCCTACCCGAAAACATGGCTGATACTGATACTGGCTCTTGTAATAGCAGGCTGCCAGTCGGTGCCCAAAACGACTACGCCGAGAACGCCGGCCGACATCGCCGCCGATGACGGTGCACTACTGACCGAAGCCGAAGTGGAAATTCTACGCGCATTTACGCTGGAAACCGAAGAAGAGTGGATGCAGGCTGGCCAGGCTTACCAGGCACTGGCAGCCAAATATTCCCAGCCGGAACGCTCGGCTTATTTCATCAGTGCCGCACTGATGTATTATAAAGCCGAACGTCACCGCTTCATCGAAGTGTTCTTCAATTCACTACAGGAAACCGACATTCTGCCGCAGGATGAGGTAAAAAAGGCCACGATTCTGGCCGGCAGTTATTTCGGCATAGGCAAGATATACCAAAGCCTGGCCAACTTGCCCGAAATCGATGCCATCAGCGAAAATCGTTTCAAGGTTCTCGCACTCAGAATCAGGGCCAAAGGGTTACTGGCGATCGGCAAGCCCATGGAGAGCGTGAAACTACGTATTCAAATAAGCCAGTTTCTCAAAACCGACAAGGATATCGAAAACAACCACGAGTTTATCTGGGAAGCGCTCAATCGTCTCAGCGAGCGAGCGATAATCAAGGCGATATCGCAACAACAGCCTATGGATATACGGGGCTGGCTCGAATTAAACCTGATCGCACGTCGTTCCAACATGTTGCCGGCGAAGATCGAACCCTGGATTACCCAGTGGTACCAAATCTACGGGGACCATGCCGCGGGCAAATATTTCGCGATTAATTTGCTTGAAGACAGCAAGCGAATCTACATCAAACCACGCAGAATTGCATTGATGCTACCCTTCTCGGGGCGCCTCGAAAAAGTATCCCAGGCGATACAAAAGGGTTTTATGTATGCCTATTATCAGGATCAGGAATTGACAGCCGAACTTGAAGTGATCGACGCCAGTACCGACCCGGCCGAATTTAATATCCAGTACCAGAAAGCGATCCAGGATGGTGCTGAATTTATAGTCGGTCCGCTTAGTAAGGACCTGATCGGTTTTTTGCAGGCCCAGGAAAAGACCGAAGTCCCTACCCTGACCCTCAATTACGCTGAAGATACGAAGGAAGCCAGGCTGAACCTGTATCAATTTGGATTAAGGCCGGAAGACGAAGCCGAGCAAATAGCGGATTTCGCGCTTGCCGAGGGCAGGAGCAGCGCAATCACGCTGGTACCCGATACCGACTGGGGTGCTCGCCTGCAACGCGCCTTTACCGAACGCTTTGAAATGCTTGGAGGGCGGGTCGTCGGTGCGGAAGTTTTCCCTGCGAGAAAGAACGATTATTCGGCGGCGATCAAAAAATTATTAAACCTGAACAGCAGCGAGCAGCGCCGGAAGTTGATCCAGCGGACTATAGAGCTACAGACGGGCTTCGAATCCAGGCGGCGCCAGGATGTAGATATGATATTTATCGCTGCTAATTCCCGCCAGGCGCGCCTGATCAAACCCAAATTGAAATTCTTTCGTGCGCAAAACCTGCCGGTATATGCGACTTCGCATATTTCCTCCAGTAGCGGAAAACCCGACGATGACCGTGATCTGGATGAAATTTTATTTGTCGATATTCCATGGATGCTCGACAATGCTCAAAATCCAGAATACCAGCAGGTGAGCAAACTATGGCCCGATTCCACCAAGCGTTTCAGTCGCCTGTTTGCGCTGGGAATCGATGCTTATCGGATGATACCGTTTTTACGCAGACTGATGATAAATCCGGGTGAATCAGAGTTGCTCAATACCGGGCGTTTAACGGTAAACAAGAAGGGCCAGGTTAAACGCGCATTGCTGATGGCAACCTTCAAGAAAGGCGTAGCCCAACTTTTGCAGCAACCTCTGGAAGCACTCAATCCGGTCAGCGAAATACAATAATAATTTCGGCATGAACTGGAACAGGCGCAAAGGAGTGCACTATGAAACCCAGGCCCGCGACTATCTGATACAGCGTGGCTTAAGGCTCGTAGTAGAAAACTACCACTGCCGCTTTGGCGAAATCGATTTAATCATGCTGGAACAGGATGTGCTGTGTTTTATCGAGGTCAAGTTTCGAAAAAGCCAGGGCTACGGCGGTGCGATCTCGGCAATCCCGCCGCAGAAACAGCGAAAAATTATAAAAACCGCATTATTCTTCATTGCCGAACATAAAAAGCTGGCGCAGCGTGCGATGCGGTTCGATGCCCTGATAATACAGCAGGATTCGGTCGCGGCCAGCTCCGTAGACTGGATTCAAGGCGCATTTTATGCAGAATAAAATTATGAACGATATCGACAACCGTATTCAAAGCGCTTTCAGGGCCAGCATCGAAACCAAGCAACAGTCGATTAGCCTGCTCGCCGAATCGATTGAGCAGGCCTCCACCATGCTCAACCAGGCCTTAATCGGTGGCCATAAAATTCTCGCCTGCGGTAATGGTGGGTCGGCGAGCGACGCCCAGCACTTTTCCTCCGAGTTATTGAACCGCTACGAGCGCGACCGCCCAGGACTCCCAGCCATATCGCTGACCACCGATAGTTCGACGCTGACTTCAATCGCCAACGATTATGATTATCGACAGATTTATTCCAAGCAAATAACCGCGCTTGGCCAACCCGGAGACCTGCTGCTTGCGATCAGCACCAGCGGACAGTCACCGAATATCCTGGAAGCGATCCAGGCGGCGCGCGAGTGCGAAATGCAGGTCATCGCGCTAACCGGCAAAGACGGCGGCATCATTGGCCAGATGCTGGATGAAAATTCGATCGAGATAAGGGTACCGTCCAACGTTACCGCAAGAATCCAGGAAGTCCATATCCTGGTGATCCATATTCTGTGCGAATTGCTGGATTTACAGTTGCTGGGGCCAGCTGAATAATTCAATAAAAGAAGTTCATGCTTCCGTGGGCAGCTTCTCGACCGGCAGTCCTGCAGCTTTCCATTCCGGATATCCCTCTTCGAGACGCCGTGCCTGGAATCCTTTTTCCCTCAGCGTGGCAATCGCCTCGAAGGCGAGCACACAATAGGCCCCTCGGCAGTAGGCAATGACTTCCTGATCCTTTGGCAGATTCCGGAGATATTGTTCGATGTGCTCGAGTGGCACGTTAACAGCCCCTGGAATGTGGCCGAAATCATATTCTTCGGCAGGGCGAACGTCGAGGATAGTTACCAGCCCTGCTTCGCTGCGTCGCAGGAGTTCCTTTCGTGAGATAGCCTCCAGGCTATCGCGGTCATTGAAATATCCGGTAACGACACTATTCATTTCACTAAAATGTCGTTCACTGGTACGACGCAGGCAACCCAGCAGGTCAATTACATCGTCTCCGGAGACACGGTAAAAGACATAGAGCCCGTCTTTGCGGGATTCAATCAGGCCGGCATTCCGTAGCTGCTGCAAATGTCGGGAGGTATTGGCGACGGTGAGACCCGCTACATTTGCCAGCGCCTCGACGCTGCGTTCACCCTGCGCCAGCAATTCCAGCAATTCCAGTTTGTGTGCATGGCTCAATGCTTTCGCGACTTGCGCAAACCGGTCGAATAATTGGTATTTGGGGCCTTTGATTTGCAACTTATTCTCCTAAGCGTTCGAAACTATCGGCCATTTACCGAAATCTGAATAATTTTGAGGCCTGTACCGTATCAGAAATCACGGCCCAGGGTCAGGTAGCGTAACCATATCGCGAAACTTTATCCCTGGTTACCAGACCCACTTCGGGCTTCTGTTGGCGCCACGTCGTAGTTTCCACAGGTAATAATTAGAGAAGAAACGTTTCGCCCACAGCCAGCGTTTGCCGCTGCTCAGGTCGGAAACATTACGCGGCGGCCGTACCGGGTCGGCGACGATATGAACCCCCTCATCGCCCATATCCATGATGCACTCGACCATCAACTCGTGTGTAGTCTTTTGCCTGCCTAAAATGTCGGCTGCAATATTGTTCGCGGCGATCCGGGCCATTTGCTCGGTCATGTGGCCGGTCTTCGGGAAGTTCACCGGCACCGGTGTTTGTTCCACCGGGGGCAATGCGACGGCGACACCGACGGCATAAATATTCGTATACTCGTTGTGGCGGTAATGCGCGTCCACCGGAATAAAGCCTTTCGGGTTGCCAAGGCCCGGTGAATCCGCGATAGCTGCGACCCCGGCCAGTGGAGGAATGATAAGCGAATACCTGGATTCGAAGGACGAGCCATCTGCGGTCTCTACTGCATCCCCGGAGATCCGCGTAATCTCGCTCGACAGATGATAGCGGACATCGCGATCCTCAAGCTCCGCTTCGAGGAACTGACGAATCTTTCCGAAACCGCCCACGCCGAAATGGCCGAGGAAGGGTTCCGGCGTGATGAACGTTATCGGCGCCCTGTGGCACAGCCTGCGTCGTTTCAGTGTATGGTGGGCCTCGAACAGAAACTCGTAGGCCGGCCCGAGGCAGCTCGCCCCCGCTGCGCAGCCGATAACCATTGGCCCGGGGTCTTCAAGGAAGGCGGCCCAGGTGTCACGCACTTCTTCGGCTTCGGGTGGCGACATCAGCGAATGCCCTGGCCCATCGAAGGGGCCAAGGCCAGGTACTGCCTCGTTGGCGCTGCGGTGACCGGTGGCGACGACCAGATAATCAAAGTTGATAGTTTCCGATGCCGTGTGAAGCTGATTTACTTTCGGGTCGATCTTGTCGACCGCCGCCTCGATAAAGTCAATTCCCTTCGAATTGAGCGGGCCTTCAAGCGCGAAGGAAATACTGTCGATTGTCTTCGTTCCCATAGCAACCCAGGGCAACGACGGGATGAATATGAATCGGGGTTCTTTTGAAATGACGGTTATTTTATGGCTCTTGCGTGGTAAAAGCCGACGCAGATCGTAGGCCACGTTCAGGCCCCCGAATGAGCCACCGATGATTACAATGTGCATGATTTCCTGCTCCGTTTCAGCGTTTTAAATTAGTCGGTTAGAAGACCAGTACCCTGTCGGACGCTAGCGTGAACTGGGCCAGTAGCGGCATGGTACCGCGTGACGCGCCGGCGATTAGCTCACTATCGTCAATACCCCGCGCATCCAGGCAGGTGCCGCAGAGAACCACCTCGGCCTGGCGTGCAACGCCTTTAATCATTTGCCCCAGATTGTAATAACCGTCGGGGGTCTTCTGCCCGGTTTTTGCGCAAAGCACCGCATCGGCCATCAGAAATAGTGTGATTTCAGGTTTTTGCTCTTCTTTCAGGAGTGCCAAAGCAAGCCTCAGAGCGTTAAAACAGCGCTCGGTCCCGTAGGGTGGATCATTGACGATAAAAAGAATTTTCATAGTGGGCTCCTGCTCAATAGTTCGATGTCAGAGGAAAACGGTGACCTGAAACACGCGTATAGAATCTATGATCATCTTGTTCCATAAGGGGAATTCGTATCACTTAATTAACTATTCACGTGATTAATTGAATAATAGCATAATGAATGCTCATGTCAAGATGATTAACAGAATTTCGATGCGGGACGCAGCCGTCTCGCGATGATTGATTGATTTAT
>JBGMRM010000133.1:0-5662 GCA_048061415.1 Gammaproteobacteria bacterium
ATAACCTCTTTCATCCGATATTTTTCCTGTGGGAAATCTGTAGGACCGCCCATTCGATGATCTAAAATTGAGGGCATACAATATTCCATCCAGTCTTCTTCCCCAAAATACCTATTCAAAACTTTTACCGGATTGTTAGGGATTTTGACGGTGATTCCTAAAAAGTTTTGTTCTTGTAGGGGGAAAAAATCTCCGGAATCGTATAAGATATTTTCTGGAGGAAAACTGATCAAGTCGGCGTTATTTGTTTCGTGAACCCAGATACCGATCCAGGGAAATCCGAGTTCTGGATGAAACCCTGATTTCGAATTATTTTTATGAAAGATACGACAACCGCAATTTTTTCCATCTCGGATATCAGATTGAATTATATACCCTCTATCTTCAAGTTCCTGCTGACAGCGATCAAGAAATTTCTCATACTCGAAAATAACGATATCGATATCATCATCCCACGGAATAAAGTCTTGATGTCTTAACATTCCCAAAAGAACCCCAAACATGACACAGTAATCAATGTCATGTTTATTTAATATTTCTGAAAAATCTTTTATATGTTGAATCGCTATTGGTTTTTCATCAAAAAAACCCGTTGCCTTGAACATTTCAAGATTTTTATTAGTCATTTCCTCTTTTCCTTTTACAATCGCATTGTTATTTTGATCAAACAGTCCACTGAAAGCATAATGCCAGCCAATATGAAATTCCCTTCACTCGCAGATTTTCTTAACGAGTTGCAGCAAAACTGCCTGCTACTGGCTCGTCACGGAGAGACGGACTGGAATGCCATGGGGTTGATCCAGGGGCAACAGGACCGCCCTCTTAGCCCTAAAGGATACCAGCAGAGAAAGAACCTTTTTTTCCATCTCCAGGCAGTGCCACTGGTAAAAATCTATTGCAGCAGTTTACAGAGAACACTGCAGACAGCCCAGCCGCTGAGTGAAGAAAATGAAATTCCTGTAGTCACCGTTGCTGAATTAAACGAGGCAAAACTGGGTGTGTTTGAAGGCGAACATAATGTTAACTTCGCAGATGAGCAATCCCGATTGATGTATGAGGATTTTTTAAAGGATGAAATAAACATTATACTTCCCGGTGGGGGCGAAAACCTCAGGGCCGTTTATGCCCGTATTCAAAAACCGCTTCAAATCATTACACAATCAGTAGCCCAGGATGGACACGTGTTGGTCGTCGCCCATCGAAATGTAAACAAGATGCTGGTGCAGAGTTTGCTCGGTTTGGACTTCGAGGCCGGATATCGAGTCGAACATCGTCACCATTGGCTTTACATATTTGCTATTCAAGATAATGAGATCTATTTGATGAAAATGAAATCCCCGGTCGATGAGGTGGAAATTATTTCTGGCTATGGCGAAATTGACTGATCGATCTGGAATACCTTCCACAGGCGGAATAAAAAATTAATATATAAAGCCAGGGTCATGAGAGCGATCAGCCAGAACAGGATAAACGGATTTCCTGTTACCACAAACCAGACGATGGCGATGGACAGATGAAGAAAACGAATATCGCTGCCCGCACATGTCCAGCTAAACAGGTGTTCGACTCGTCTTTTGGGATAACTACTTTGATATGCTGAGCGATATTTTTCTGAGGAATTAGTAATTAGAAAAATAGCCCCAATGTAGGCAAATAGCAGGGGCTGCCATAGGGGCGTTGATAGCACCCCATCGAAGGAGAAAAGTATGCCAGCGACAATAATAAGCTCGCTTGCCCGGTCGACCATGGTATCGTAGAAGTCCCCCAGCGTGCTGGTTTTGCCACTGAGCCGAGCCACTTCTCCATCCACGCACGACCAGATACCAAACAGCTGTATAAACACTACTGCGGAAATATAATACTGAAAATATAAAGCGATAGCCGCAAACACCGCCAAACCGGCGTCAATTAATGTCGCGGTGTTCGGTGACATTCCTTTGGAATGGCAATAGCCACTGATTACACCAGATATTCGACGCTGAATATAATAACAATATACGCCGTCACTGTCGGGTTTGGCCAGGTCCGGATATTGGGGCAACGTCTTCACAGCATTTGCTAATGACGTCGTATCAAACCTGTCTTATCACCACTGCCAGATTTAAAAGTGTAGCCGGAATCAGGCTGAATCGGCTGCTGCTTCGGATGCGAAATTTCGAAATTTCCACTTGCCTGCGCTAGTTTAATTATGGCTGGGTAGACCGAATCCTGTGTATGTCTCATATCCGAGGGCGTGTCAATTTCTGACCAGATAAGATCAGAGATCAGGCAGTGGTAAAGAGGAATCCTGGCCGAAACAGTCGACAAACAGTCGGTTTCGTAAGCCACCTGAAGCGTGCGGCCAAACAGGCTCTCGGCTTCAGCGATCATTTCTTTAAACAAAGGCTGAGATACTTTGGTGATGCCTACCAATTCGCCAGCCTTATAAGCATTGAATTTGCCAGGATCTTTTGACATGCCGACAATTCGCATACCCTTCGCAGAAACGTAAACTTCATCGCCGGAAAAAGTAGGACCGGATAAAAGCACAGCATTTTCTGCCGGAAACTGCATTAACCTTGGTATAGCCCTGGCTTCGTATACGATGTCCGATTCCAGAAGTAAAAAATCTTCCAACAGCCGATCCTTGGCGCAATAGAGCGAATACATGCTACCGGACTGGGCATACAGGCTATTATGGATGGTTTCTATGATACCCGAATATGATTCCCTGAGACGCTCGTAGTACTCGAAATGGTGTCCTGTAACGATGATTATTTGCGTAATACCAGCCTGAAGTAGACTGTCGATAGATTCTTCAATTATCGGACGCTTCCCCAGGCGTAGAAAGCCTTTCGGTATAGTTTTACCCTCCGCCTTCAGTCTTTCACCCATTCCGGCAGCTAGAATAACGGCAACCTGTAATTTATTAGTCGTCAAATCAATTCCTTATTCAATATAGTTTTTAAGTGCACATTCACAATTTAGCCCGAGAGAAACCTCGTGCCAATAGACCAAAGGGACGGTCGACCGGCCATTAAAATCCAAAGCTGCAATAATTAAGGCTGCCACTGATTCCACTCCTCGTACCAAATAGACGAGGAATCAGTAACTACAGTCCCAATTCATGTAAGTAGAGATGAGACCCAGCGGTAGAGAAGGTCATCAATGAGCAATAACCCTTGTCTTTGACGTCGAGCGTCGTGCGAAATTACACAGACATGATAACATAAATTAGTGTGCCGGCTCAGCCTATTTGGAAGCATAGTTACACTATATTTATCGAGTTCTACAGGTCATATTTCACACGCCCTCTAAAACCCGTACCCTGATGCAGAGAAAGGTACAAAACCTGGAATTCGCGGGCTAAACTGGAGGAACACCCGGCGGTAATGCGTTTGTTGGAGTATTGTTCGACTGGCCCCGTACGAGCTGACGACGTACACCAAGATGCTAGAGGAATGAGTATAGCCCTAACAAAGAGTTACGGAATTGTTAAAGGTTATCAACAACAGACCGAACATTATCCTCAGCGCTACGCTCGGTCTCTGGGTTACCTGGACTGGGATAACCAGCCTTTACCTTTTCGATTATTCGAGGGCGCCCAGGTTCAACTCTGGGAAACAGGGCTGGTGGGTCAGCTACTCTACCTGGGGGCTCAGGACCTGCGAGCTACTGGCATTGGCTGTTTCTTCGACGATGAAATGCATAGCATACCTGGGCTCAAGGGTGCCGAATGGCAGAGTCTTTACCACTTTACCGTGGGCAGGCATGTGGCCGATACCCGGCTGGAAACCAAACCACCATATTTCCACCTGGAAGGATAAAAAAAGCTATGCCGAAAACCTGCTGTCAAGTTAACAGAAATCGTGTGTGGCAAGTAGTAAGCCCGCGCTCCGTTTGCCTTTAAGCCTGCTTTGTAGCGGGATATCGCAAGCGTAAATTAGAGCAGATCCTCGCTCCCTATGACGCTTCGGCGCGATCCCTTTGGTTAACCTGACAGCACCCTTTGGTGTGATTGAATCACGCCGATCAATCTATGATGTGGTGTACGGGCGCCTTTTCCATTTCCCATTCCCCGGATTCCGAATGGTAGCTAGAAAGCGTGAAACAATGCCAGTCAGTGTCATCCAGCTTCGGGTGATCGGCACGATAGTAATACCCCGGCCACCGCGTTTCTTTCCTGAATAAGGTGTGCTGAGTCACGCACTCCGAGGCAAGGACCCGGTGCTGTAACTCCCACGCCCGTTGAAGCTGGTGAAGGCTGTCGGCCCCGATATAGGAAAGATCTTCCTTTAGCATGCTCAGTAACTCGAGCCCACGGTTGAGCATCGGTTCGTTGGTCAGGTAGTTGGTGCTGGTGCCGCCGACGTATTCATCCATGATCTTTTCGAGACGCTGCAGGCCATGAAGCGGCAGGAGATAGCTCGGGGACACGGTTCCGGCTACGATTTCGTTGCGGCCGACCTCGTAGGTCTCCATGGGTTGGTAGACGACCGATTTGAGGTTTTCATATTCTGCTTCATCGACCTGGGGCTGGTCGGACCCGAGATCCGTTATGTACTTAACTGCTGCCTTCCCGGCGATCCGGCCTTCCGTAAAAGAGCCCGACGAGAATTTGTGGGCGGTGCCGCCGATGGTATCGCCGGCTCCGAAGAGTCCCTCGACGGTCATCATGCGGTTGTATCCCCACTGGTATTCGTCGGGTGCGTAGTCCTCCGGGCCGCTTGCCCAGGCGCCCGAACAGGTAGCGTGGGAGCCCATGACATAAGGTTCGGACATGACCAGCTCGGGATTTATTTCCTTCGGGTCGATGTTCTGTGAGGCCCAGACAACCGCCTGGCCAATCGTCATGCCAAGGAAATTTTCCCAGCCAATGGTCTCCTTGTGCGGGTCTTTGAAGGCTTCCTTCGTCACCATGCGGATGGGGCCTCTGCCGGCCTTGACCTCCTGTAGAAAGGCGTGGTTTCGCAGGCAGGTCGGAACCGGCTGGTGATCGACATAATCCCCGACCATTTCCCTGATCGAATCGTACCAGGTGGGCTCGTAATTTTCCCCATACGCGTTTTCGGTGGTCGTCTTGAGGTGCAGAAAGTAGGCGCCCACCGGACCATAGCCGTCCTTGAACCGGGTGAGGACGATGCGGTTTTCCATCTGTGTCATCTTGGCGCCGACCTGTATCGGCAGCGCGTAAGCAGAGGCGCTGCTCCACGGGGCGTACCAGGTCCGCCCCATGCCCTCGCCAACCGAGTGGGGCTTGAATATGTGTGATGCGCCGCCGGCAGCGACGATGACTGCCTTTGAGCGGAATACGTAAAAGTTTCCGTCACGGACGTTGAAGCCGACGGCCCCGGCGACCCGGTTGGGCCGTTTCTTGTCCATCAGCAGGTGGGTCACCATGATCCGATTGTAAACTTTGGTGGCGGCCTTGCGGGCGGCTTCGGCGACGATCGGCTTATAGCTCTCGCCGTGGATCATGATCTGCCATTTGCCCTCGCGCTGGTACCTGCCGGTTTCCGGGTCTTTCATGAAAGGCAGGCCCCATTCTTCAAACTTGTGAACTGTTGAGTCCACGTGCCGGGCAATGTCGTAGCCCAGATCCTCGCGCACGAGACCCATGAGATCATTCCGTGCGTAGCGCACATGGTCCTCGGGCTGATTCTCGTCCCACTGCATGCCCATG
>JBGMRM010000134.1:0-5635 GCA_048061415.1 Gammaproteobacteria bacterium
GGATTCACCTCTGCCGAGCTATTCACGGCGCCGGTTGCATCAGGTATCGAAGATATCGCGCTGCTGACCCAGGCAAACGCTGCCAAGATCGGCTTCAATCTGAAATTGAAGAAGGTGCCGACCGATGGCTACTGGGGTGCGGTGTGGATGAAAGAGCCGTTGAACGTGGTCACCTGGAATATGCGGCCGACTGCCAATTCGCAGATGGCGATCCAGTTTGCCCCCGGTGCTGCCTGGAACGATACCTTCTGGAATAACGATCGTATGGGAGAGCTTTTAACCCTGTCCCTGGCTGAAACCGACCCTGACAAGCGTCATGCGATGTATTGTGAAATGCAAACCCTGATTCACGAGGGCAGTGGCATGGTTATCCCGGCTTTCTCCAATATCAACGACGGTATTGCTGATAATATTAAGGGCATGCCTACCGTTCCATTGGGTCAGCTGGGTGCAGCAGAATGGCCTGAGTTTATCTGGCTAGCCTAGTAATTCATAACCAATAGTTGTGCTTGAATAAGGCCTGTATAAAGTCGATTTATACAGGCCTTTTTAATTATTTGTGAAATTTGAGAAACCTGGACAGGGTACTCGAGTGAATAATAATTCCAGAGGATAAAGCTTATGATGATGCAAATGGTGTTGCAAAGGATCGCGATTGGTTTTGCCACACTCATTGTAGTTTCCATTATCGTATTCATGATGACCAGTATCTTACCGGGCGACGTCGCGCAGATTATTCTGGGGCAAAGTGCAACCCCGGAGACCCTGGCGGCGCTACGAGCCCAACTAGGTACGGATCAACCGGGGTACGTCCAGTATTTCAGCTGGTTGGGCAATATGGCGACAGGCGACCTTGGAATTTCCAAGGCGGGTGGCGCCACAATCTCCAGCCTGATCGGTGGTCGAATCGGTAATACGATGGTAATGGCAGGTCTGGTCGCATTGATCTCGATCCCAATTTCGGTCGCGCTTGGACTCTTGTCCGCGATGCATCCCGGTACCTGGCTCGATCGACTGGTGACTTTTGGTACCCTGAGTACCATTTCAGTCCCCGAATTCTTTATTGCCACGGTGATGGTGCTGATACTCGCGGTTAATTTGCAATGGTTACCTTCGACGGCTTATTTAACCGGTAACGAGACCTTTTTCGAGTTATTGAAAGCACTGGCGATGCCATTGATCACGCTGGTTATCGTCGTTTCCGCGCAAATGATCCGCATGACCCGCGCCGGCATCCTCAACGTGATGAGTTCGCCCTATATCGAGATGGCGATTTTAAAAGGAGTACCCAGGCGTAGAATCATCCTGCGCCACGCATTCTTTAACGCGATTGGTCCGATCGTTAATGTTATAGCGCTGAATCTTGCTTATCTGGTTAGTGGTGTGGTTATCGTCGAAACAATATTTGCCTATCCCGGCATGGCCAAGTTGATGATCGATGCGGTGCAGACCCGGGACCTGCCACTGGTGCAGGCCACCGCGATGATTTTTACCGCGGTCTACGTCCTCCTCATTATTTTGGCGGATGTCGCGTCGATAGTTTCCAACCCCCGCCTAAGGCAACCCAAATAGGCCGAGAGGATAGAAAAATGGCAGAACAAAATATAAACAAAGAAGAGGAAGTTCTCGCAAAACTCGATGCTTTTGCCGAACTTCCCGATGCGCCGCCGAAGCGAAGAATCAAACTGACATGGGTAGGTAAATTATCGGTGGCGGTTGTCGTATTCTGGCTGGTAATCATTGCCATCGGACCGTCGATCGCGCCCTTTAATGAAATGGATATGGAGGGTGATGACAGCTTTCTCAATGCTTACTCCGGTGAATACGGCACCTTCTACCTCGGCACCGACTACATCGGCCGGGATACCTATTCTCGAATTTTGTTTGGTGCACGAAACACCCTCGGCATTTCACTGCTTGCCACGCTGCTTGCCTACCTGGTGGGCATCACGCTCGGAATTTTCGCGGCGGTGAAAGGCGGGTGGGTCGATATGGGGATCAGCCGGGTTAACGATGCGATCCTCGCATTACCGTCGATCATGCTCGGTTTGATCGTGATCGCGGCGTTCGGGTCGTCGATACCAATACTGATAATCACCGCAGCGGTGATTTACGCGACCAGTGTATTTCGCATTGCGCGCGCCCTGGGTCTGGACATCATGGTGCAGGATTTTGTCGAAGCGGCGCAGGCTCGTGGTGAAGGTGTCTGGTGGATTATCAAATCTGAAGTACTGCCGAACGCAGCTATGCCGCTGGCCACCGACTTTGGCCTGCGCCTGGTATTTGTGGTGTTGTTCATATCCAGTTTGAGTTTCCTCGGCCTCGGCGTACAACCCCCCGCATCCGACTGGGGCAGCATGGTGCGTGAGAATCTGGCGGGCCTGACTTATGGCTCCTATGCCGCAATCTGGCCTGCTTTCGCGATTGCCTCATTTACCATCGCGATTAATCTAATCGTCGATGATATTTCCGCCAAGTCTGGCGGCAGCCTCGCGAAGAAAATGGTGTAGAACGATGGAGCATAATAATATGAATCGGGAAAAACTATTCGAAGTTAAGGACCTCAGGATTAGTGCAACCAGTGACGAGGGGGTAGAAATCCCGATCGTCAAGGGCGTTTCATTCGATATCCATAAGGGCGAGGTCGTCGCGCTCATCGGTGAGTCCGGCTCCGGCAAGACAACCATCTCACTGGCCGCTTTGGCCTACACCAGGCCGGGCCTGCACTTTGCGGGCGGCGAAGCATTGCTCAATGGTGAGGATGTGTTAACCATGGCGCCGTTGCGGCAGCGCGAAATTCGCGGCACCAATGTTGCCTACCTGGCGCAAAGTGCCGCGGCAACCTTCAACCCGGCTATCACCATCGGTGAACAGGTCACCGAGTCTGCGGTACTGCACGGAGTGTTATCGCAGAAAGAAGCGACCAAAAGAGCGGTGGAATTGTATCATGCGCTCGAGTTGCCCGATGCCGACAGAATCGGTTTTCGCTATCCGCATCAGGTTTCGGGTGGCCAGTTACAGCGTTTGATGGCGGCGATGGCCTTATGCGGAAAACCCGACCTGATGGTGCTCGACGAACCCACTACGGCGCTCGATGTGACCACCCAGATCGAAGTGTTAAAAGCGTTCAAAAAAGTCATCAGGGAGCAAAACTCTGCGGCCATATATGTGACCCACGATCTCGCTGTAGTCGCGCAGATCGCGGATCATATTGTGGTGTTATATAGCGGCGAAGTCATGGAGCAGGGTTCCGCCGATCGGATCATCAATAACCCGACCCATGCCTATACCAATCGCCTGATGGAGGCGGTGCGGCCCAAGCCGGCTGCCGGAATGGGGGTTGAATTAACCGGTGATCATCATCGTGATATCGATAATTTGCAGGTACACGAAATGACCGCTGGTTACGGCGGCATCGAAAACGGCGAACCGAAGGTGACGATATTGCGGGACATCAATGTCAGTGTCAAAAATGGACATGTCGTCGGCGTCATCGGTGAATCGGGTTGTGGAAAATCGACCCTGGCCAGGGTAATGGCCGGAATGCTGCCCCCGGCCAGAGGGGACATAGTTCTGGATGGCAAGAAACTGGAAGGTGCTCTCAACGATCGAGAGCTCTCGGAGCTGCAAAAAGTCCAATTTGTATTCCAGATGGCCGATACCGCACTCAATCCCAAGCAAGTGATCGGCGACATTATCGGCAGGCCGCTCGAGTTCTACCATGGCCTTAAAGGCAAGGAAAAGCATGCGAAAGTCACAGAAATACTCGAAATGGTCGAGTTACCCGTCGAGTTTGCGAGCCGATACCCGATGGAACTGTCGGGTGGACAGAAACAACGTATCAATCTGGCGCGATCGCTGGCAGCAAACCCGGAAGTGATGCTTTGCGACGAGGTAACATCGGCGCTCGATAGTATCGTCGGCGCCAATGTAATTAAATTGCTCACCGGTTTGCGCGACAAGACAGGTGTTTCTTTCGTATTTATCAGCCACGACCTTTCTACCGTTGCCTCTTTCGCCGATGAAATTGTCGTGCTTTATGCCGGACGCGTGGTCGAACAGGGTCCGACCGACGAGGTACTCGAACCCCCGTTCCATCCCTATACCCGCCTGCTAATCAGTTCGGTCCCGGAGATGCGTATCGGCTGGCTCGAAGATACGATGAAAAAACGCGAGATGGCGGTAGGTATCGCGCGCGGGGTTGAAATCACAGCCGTCGGCTGCCCATTTTACAATCGCTGTCCGATGGCCATAGATGATACCTGCGACAAGGTGGTGCCGCCCGTGCTGAAGCTCGAAGACGGCCACGAGATTGCCTGTCACCTCATCCTGCAGCAATTAAATGATGCGGAAACCGATACGCAAAAAATTCTGCGTGGTTATGAAAAACTGGGTGATGACGAACAGGTGCTGCCGGCCTAGTTAAATATTTACTGGATTACAAAACGATGAAAAATTATCCGCGACTGAAGGAAATGGGGGTGCAGCATCCTCATCAAATAGAGAAATATTCGATTTATACCACCGATGAATTCGATATTCTCCGTATCGTTTACGCAAGAGAGAAGGGCTCGCTGCTGCCGGTCAGCAGAAAGTATAAGTTCCCGCGTATCAAACAGTCGGTTCTGGTGGATAGCGGTTCCCGTCAGACCGAGACGATTTTTGAGAGTGCGCCGGCTTTCCGCGAGGCGCTAAGTGAACTTCAGCAGATACAGGCCGATAAAAGTGTGGCCGCGGATTTGTCGGAATTGATCTCCGAAGAAGTGCGGCTACTGGAAGAAGATGTAGCGCTGCGAATCGAGTATATAAAGTCGCTGGTTAAAAAAATCTAACTCTCCTGCCCCTCGTCCCAACCCTCTCCCCAGGGGAGTATCTCCGTTGAGGGGACAGGCTCCGGGCCTGGCAAAGGCAGGGGTGCGCATCTAATCTGCCACGATCATTCATCCACCGAGTCTTCTATCGCCTCATCGCGTGTATATTGCTGGATACATTCTATCGCCGATCCCGAGGGGTGCATCGCAGTGGGTGTGTTGGGGCCCTGTTTATCGAGTGGAACCGCTCGGCTCCTGGTCATTCTATAAAGCGCATACACACTGATTAACGCGTGTACTACACCCATCGACCAGAAGAATGCCTGCGCGCCATAGCTGTCCATGATCATCGCGACCAGTACAGGACCGACCACCGCACCCAGGCCACTGGTCAATACCAGCGCCCCACTGGCGGCGATCATTTGACTGGGGTCGAGGTGGTCGTTGCAGTAGGCAATGCCGACCGAATAGAGCGGGAATGCGAGCCCTCCAAATAACCCCACCGATAAAAACAGCATCGTGGTCGAAATCTGCGAGGCCAGGGCAGAGCCCACGGCCGCGGCGGCAGTCAATATAGTCGCAGTAGTTAATACGATGCGCCTGTCGAATCGATCCGACAGGGCTCCGATCGGGCCCTGCAGGATAATTGTCCCGGCTACTGCCGAGGCGATGAAGTAAGAGATATTTTCGACGTCGAGGCCCATCCTTTGCCCATAGACAGGGCCGAGCGAAAAAAATGTCGCGGTCACCAGGCCGATCGCAAACATGCTGACGATACCCAGTGGCGTAATTCGAAATAGCTCGCGTAAGCTGATCTTGACCGA
>JBGMRM010000135.1:0-5609 GCA_048061415.1 Gammaproteobacteria bacterium
GAAAAATATGATAATAGTACGGTGTATTCCCTGAATTCAGTACAATGGGGTGAACAGAGGCCTTTTGGGTGCCAAATACTGCCGGGGCGGCATAATATGGATGGATTTTACTACGCCTGTTTGCAAAAATCTGAGGGCGGCAGCTAGCCTGCGTATCGCATGAGAGCGGCGCCTGCAACGATATTGTACCGAGTGGCAGTTAGGGCGGGGTTTCAGGCGGCAATAAGAATCGCAGTCCTGCTATTGGGGCTGATGATTACGCTTCCGCTCGCTGCCGAGGAACAAACCGAGTTTAGCGTGCTGGAGGCTGGTTTCAGCCTCGAAGATACGATGTTGACGCTTGCTTCCGAAGTCGATATTAACTTGCCTGATTATATTAAAATAGCGATTAACCAGGGTTTTGCGGTTCCGCTAATGTTCGAAGTTGAAATCCTCGCCCTCAGAAAATACTGGTTCGACCTGAAAATCGTCAGGTTAAAGCAGCAATACCAGCTTCACTACCTGCCGATGCTGGGATCTTATGTCGTTTTTGATTTGAACACCGGTGTGCGGCGTTATTACGACAGTCTGCCCGAAGCGGTGCAAAACCTGGAAGTGGTTTACAATTACCCAATGCTGGATGTCAACAATTTGGACTACAACCGCGATTTTTACGCCCGTATGCGTTTTGGTGTCGATATCGACGCGCTGCCCCTGCCGTTAAAGTCGAGTTCGTTATGGGAGAATGACTGGAATTTACAAAGTGACTGGTACGAGTGGGACATCGAAAGGCCCGATTCATGAATAGCACCATGCGCAATGCAGCCTCAATGCTGGCCTTCGTTATTCTGTTGATGGTTTCGCTCTATTCGATCAGCGATGCAACTTCTAATTCGGCTACCTTTGGCAAATATTACAGCTGGCTGGTGTTTTTCAATGCCATCGGTCTGGTCGCGCTACTTGGGCTAATCGTATACAACGTTTACAAGTTGATCGTGCAGTACCGGTTGAAAGCAGTCGGTTCACGCCTGACCACCCGTTTGATCAGTGTATTCGTATTGCTGACGATCATTCCGGTGAGCATTGTTTACTATTTCTCGCTCAGCTTTTTGCACCGCAGTATCGATAGCTGGTTCGATGTTGGTATCGAGACGGCACTCGAAGATTCCCTGAAACTGGGGCGCAGTGCGCTGGATCTGCGCAAGCGCGAAGCGCTTAACAAAACGCTGCAGATAGCGTCTGAAATTAACGATGTTGGCGACGAGCTACTGATCGTGTATATCGATGAGGCGCGTGAACGTCTCAATGCCAACGAACTGACCCTGGTCGATCACAACCAGTCTATTCTGGCTTCGAGCAGTATCGATTCGACCGCATTGCCAAGCGCATTGTCGCTCACCGACGTGGGTGAACTTGGCGCCGAAAACCAGTATCTGAATCTGGAGGATAGTCCTGTATATGGCCTCGGGATACGCATTGTCGTGCTGGTTCCAAGTTCCGATGCGACTGAAAATGCGAAGACGCTACAGGCGCTATTCCCTTTTACCGACCGTTTGAACGAATTGACGAAAGGCGTGCAGGGAGCTTTCGAGCAATACAAGGAGCTGGCGGTATTACGCAACCCACTCAAGACCAGTTTTACCCTGGCCTTATCCGTTATCTGGTTACTCAGCGTGCTATCGGCGATCTGGCTGGCCTTTATCGCGGCGCGCAAACTGGTTTCACCAATCAACGATCTGGTAGAGGGCACGAAATCGGTCGCCGCAGGGGATTATGAAAAACAGCTTACCGTAGAAGGCTCTGATGAGCTCGGGATTTTGCTGCATTCTTTCAATATCATGACACGCAAGATTGCAAAATCGAGAGCGGAGGCGGAACAAAGCCAGAGGATGGAAGCGGTGCAAAAGAATTACCTGGAGTCGGTGATGGAGCACATTAGTTCGGGTGTTCTGACCCTCGACGAAACCGGTTTTATCAAGCGTGGGAACCCGGCGGCCTGTTCGATTTTTGGCATAGAGAGTTATTTCTTCACCGAACAGTACGTCGATGATGTGGTGCGGGAATATCCGATGATGCAGCGTTTTTTCGAAGTGGTGCAGGGCCATATCGAAAATGATCAGGAGTGGCATGAAGAAGTGGTGATTTTCGGGCACAGTGGAAGAAAAATTCTGCGTGTCAGTGGCACCAGCCTGCAGACGCATTCGGATAATCGCAAAGAGCAGGTGATAGTGGTCGACGATTTGACCGAGCTGATCCAGGCGCAAAAAGATTCAGCCTGGAGTGAAATGGCCAGACGTCTGGCGCACGAAATCAAAAATCCACTGACCCCGATTCAATTATCGGCCGAAAGATTGCAGCGTAAATTAAGTGGGGAGGTAGCGCCGGACAAGCAACCCATGCTCGATCGCTATACCCAGACCATCGTGCAGCAGGTCGAAGCGATGAAATCGATGGTTAACGCCTTTAGTGACTATGCCCGCTCTCCCACGCAAAAACCGGAATCCCTGAATTTGAATCAGATGCTGGAAGCGATAACGATCCTGTATGATGAAGATAATACCGATGTGGAAATAAAACTGGAGCTGGATAGCTCGATACCCGTGATACAGGGGGATGCCGTGCGCCTGCGCCAACTGGTACACAATTTGATCAAGAATAGCCTGGAAACCATCGAACAGTCTGGATGGATAAAATTGCAGACCCGCAGTGTACACGAAAGCGGACGACAATATGCCGAACTGTCCATCGAAGATAGCGGTGGGGGTATCGCCGATGAAATTGCCGATAACCTGTTTGAACCTTATGTCACGACTAAAACCTCGGGCAGTGGGCTTGGGCTCGCTATCGTAAAGAAAATCGTCGATGAACACGGTGGTATGGTGTGGACCGAAAAAGGTTCGCAGGGCGGAGCACGATTTATAGTACGCTTCCCCCTGTTGTCGCAAATGAACGATGAGACCAGTGCCGATGATGATAGTAAAAAAGATGTCAGGGTGATGTTATGAGTGCAAGAATTCTTGTCGTCGACGACGAACCGGATATCAGGTTCCTGCTCAGGGATATTCTTGAGGATGAGGGTTACGAGGTAGACATAGCGGAGCATGCCAGGGCGGCGAATGAAAAAAGGCAGTCGAATATGCCGGATCTGGTGTTGCTCGATATCTGGATGCCCGAAATCGATGGCGTTACCCTGTTGAAAGAATGGAAAGCCTCCAAATCTGACGATTGTCCAGTGGTGATGATGTCCGGGCACGGTACCGTGGAAACCGCGGTTGAGGCGACTAAATTCGGTGCTTACGATTTTGTAGAAAAACCGCTTTCCATGGCGAAACTACTGAGTACGGTTAAAGCGGCGCTTTCCAGTACTTCGAAATGGGGGCGGCAGGGATCTTATGCGAAAAAAGAAGAACCCGTCGGCAATAGCCGTGCTGTGCGCCAGCTAAAACTCCAATTTCAAAGCCTGGGTGATTCCACTAGCCCCGTGTTCCTGACCGGTGCGACGGCCGGTGACCGCGGGGTCTGGGCTTCTTATCTCAGTGAGTTATCACATCCCGGCAAACCAGTGAAGGTATTCGACCCCAACCAGGGGGCTCATGATTTTCTGTCTCTGGACTGCAACCTGTACGTTGAGGAAATTTTAGACCTGGACAAGAATCGGCAGGCCGAAATTTACCGTCGAATGCAGGAAGATAACGAGCAGTTCGAATATCGTCTGATCCTGTCCAGCCGACTCGACCGTTCGCGCCTGGTTAAACATCCTGAAATGCTACCAGAACTTGCGCAATACTGGCGCAATGCGGTGCGTATACCATCGCTCAACGAGCATATAGAAGATATTCCGGAGTTACTCGAGTATTATGTCAATTGGTACGGTGAACACGAACAGTTACCTTACCGGCATTTTGGTGTGGCCGCACAGAATTTACTACGCAATTACAGCTGGGACGGGGATATAACCCAGTTAAAGCAATTCATTAAGGCTATATTGGGGAATAGTGACGCAGAATCCATAGAACTGGATGAAGTCGAGCAGATTCTGCTTCAAACTAGCTCGGACAAACCACCAATTTCGAAAAATACGATGCAGTTAAGCATCGATCTGGATCTGGATTTGCGTGAAGCGAGAGAAGTTTTTGAACGAGAATATCTGGCCAGGCACCTGAGCCTGTGCGGTAATAATATTGCTGAACTGGCGAGACGCGTGGGACAGGAACGAACCCACCTTTACCGAAAATTAAAGACGCTGGGTCTTTATAACAAGAAAAAATCCTGACATGAATATCATCATACTGGGGGCTGGCCAGGTCGGCTCAACGGTTGCGAGCGAACTCGCCCGGGAAGAAACCAACGAAATTACCGTAATCGATATCGACCAGCAAATCCTGACCGAATTACAGGATCGTCTCGACCTGCGGACTCTGTGTGGTAATGGCTCCTATCCCAAAATGCTGGAAATGGCGGGCGCGGATGATGCCGACATGCTGATCGCCTTGACCAACAGCGATGAAAACAACATGGTTGCCTGCCAGATAGCCTCTTCTCTCTTTCATACACCGACCAAGATTGCCCGTATCCGCTCGCCGGAGTACCTGCGGCACCCCGGATTGTTTGCACCCGAATCAATACCGGTAGACGTAATGATTAGCCCGGAATCGTTGGTGACCGAATATATTCATCATTTGATCGAACATCCCAGTGCGCTGCAGGTGCTGGATTTCGCCGAGGGGAGAGTTCAACTGGTTGCAGTTAAGGCGTACGATAACGGTCCACTCGTCGGGCAGGCGCTAAAGACCATAAAGCAACATTTGCCTGGCGTCGAAATGCGCGTCGCAGCGATTTTTAGAGATGGCAAATCGATACAGCCTACAGCCGAATGCATTGTCGAAGCCGGCGACGAAGTGTTTTTTATCGCTGCGCAAAAGCATATTTCGACGGTGATTGCGGAAATGCGAAAGCTCGATAAACCGATCAAACGGGTGATGCTGGCCGGTGGCGGCAACATCGGCGGACAACTGGCCGGGCTGCTTGAAAAGGATTATCAGGTGAAGGTGATCGAGGCGAACCCGGCCAGGGCGAGACAATTGTCGGGTATTCTCGATTCTTCCATCGTCTTACTTGGGGACGCAGCGAACCCTGACCTGTTGGTCGAGGAAAATATAGAGTCGATGGATGTATTTTGTGCCCTGACCAATGACGATGAAGCGAATATCCTGTCGTCCATGCTGGCCAAGCGCCTCGGAGCCAGAAAGGTAATGTCGCTGATCAATCGCCCAGCCTATGTCGATTTGGTGGAAAGCGGCCTGATCGATATCGCCATCTCACCCCACCAGGTCACGATCGGAACGTTGCTGGCACATGTTCGCCGGGGCGATGTGGTTGCTGTGCACGCATTGCGACGCGGTTCAGCCGAAGCAATAGAAGCGATAGCGCACGGGGATAGTAATTCTTCAAAAGTGGTTGGGCGCACCATCGAGCAGATCAAGCTGCCCGCAGGCGCGACCATCGGTGCGATAGTGCGTGGCGAAGAAGTGGTCATAGCGCACCATGACACGGTGATCGAATCCGAAGACCACGTCATCCTGCTTTTGATCGATAAGAAAAAAGTCGCCGAGGTCGAACGATTGTTCCAG
>JBGMRM010000136.1:0-5571 GCA_048061415.1 Gammaproteobacteria bacterium
GAAAAAGCGTCGGATTTTGGCTTCAAGATGCGAGTTCACGAATAGATCAGAGGTTTCTTCAATCTTTCCCTGATTAGCTGAACTGACTCAGGCGATCCTTTTCACTTCCTGTACGTTGGGCACCTGCGATAATTTATCGATGATCACCACCAGTTCGTCGACACTGCGAATCTCGATGGTGAGTTTACTGTGAACCATTTGCTCGGCCCTGTTGGTAGAGGAATTAATCGTCAACAGGTTAATATTCTGATTCGCGAGTATCGTGCTGATGTCCTGCATCAGCCCGGTACGCTGGAAGGCGCTGAGCGAAACTTCGACCGGATACACCGCATGCGCACCCTGCTCCCATTCAACCTCTATCAGGCGTTGGCGCCGCTCCTGCGGCAGGGCCAGCATGTTGGGGCAATCGTGCTGATGAATCGTGATACCCGAATTGAGGGTGATAAAACCTATGATCAGATCTCCGGGCACCGGTTTACAACACTTGGCAAATTGAGTTTTTAAATTCCCGACGCCGTGGATACTGACCTGATCTTTCGAATCGACCGGCCTGGGCAGGCTCTTTTTGACCTTCTTAAACGGATCCGCGGCTTCCGGCTCCGTCTGCAGGAACCCGATGATCTGTGCCGATGTAATCAGGCCTCGTCCGATATCGGCATAAAACTGATCGGGTTCCTTTCGCTTAAAATGCTCGACCAGGTTTTTTAAACTGGCATTGTGAATCGAGTAACGGGTCAGAGTACGCTCGTATACCGATTTGCCATCCAGCACATTGTGCTCAAAATCGAGATGATTGAACCAGTTTCGGACCTTGGAACGAGTGCCCGCCGATTTAATAAAGCCCAGATTTTTATTCATCCAGTCGCGGCTGGGTTTGCTTTCTTTGGTGGTTAGAACTTCGACCTCGTCACCGGTTTTCAATTGCGCAGTCAAATTGACAATACGCCCATTCACCTTCGCGCCCCGGCAGCGGTGTCCGACCTCCGAGTGGATAGCATAGGCAAAATCGAGCGGTGTACCGCCCTGAGGGATATCGACCACCTGCCCTTTTGGCGTGAACACGTACACCCGGTCGCTGGACATTTCGGTCGAGATTTCCGATATGACATCGGATATTTCCTCGGCGGAGCCATCCAGCAGGTCGCGCATGACCGAGATGCTTTTCTCCATACGCTCATCGAGGTTTACGCCTTCCTTATAGCGCCAGTGCGATGCCACACCAAATTCAGACTTTTGGTGCATCTCCAGGGTACGGATCTGTACTTCGACAATCTGCCCGCTATCGGACACTACCGCGGTATGCAGGGACTGGTACCCGTTATCCTTGGGGTTAGCGATATAATCGTCGAATTCGGCAGGGATATGTTGCCAACTAGTGTGCACCACTCCAAGAACGGCATAACAGTCGGCCACCGACTCGGTCAATATGCGTACCGCCCGAACATCGAACAATTCGTGGAACTCGAGATTCTTGCGCTGCATCTTGCGCCATATACTGACGATATGTTTGACGCGTCCGCTGACCTTCGCCTCTATACCCTGCTCATGCAACAGTTCGTCCAGCTGGGCCGTAAACTGCTGAATAAAAGCCTCGCGTTCACTACGCTTTTGTTCCAGTAAGGTGGCTATTTTCTTGAACGCCAGCGGCTCCAGGGCCCTGAACGCGAGATCTTCCAGCTCCCATTTAAGCAGGCCCATGCCCAGTCGATTGGCCAGCGGCGCAAAAATATCGAGCGTTTCCTGCGCGATACAGCGGCGCTCTTCGTAACTATTGTGCCTGAGTAATTTTAAACGCTCGGTGCGGTAACAAAGCTTGATCAGCATGACCCGCACATCCTCGATAATCGCCATCAGCAAGCGGCGTAGCTTTTCTGCCTGCTCGGGTGTTTTAAATCGCGCCTGATCACAATCCTGCAGCGTATTCAGCCGATTGACACCCTGTACCAGCGAGGCTATCTTATCGCCGAACTGCTGTCTTATGTCACTGGTATCCAGCTCGCCACGCAAATCCGGGTCGCTCAGGAGTGTGGCGATCAGGGTATTGCGGTCGGTGCCCATTTCCAGCACTCGCCGGACCACATCGACGCTGCGCGGCCGGCTTTTTTCGATATGCTCGGTGTTGAGTGCATAATCGAGCGCGCGCGACAAATCGTCGTCCCAGTTCAACTTCGCCTTGATCAGGTCGACCAGTTGCTGCCTTTCCCCAGGTTTTTCCTCGCGTTTCGGCATCAGGTTCTGAGAATTCTCATGGGTGAGATATTGTAGACCTTTCGGCTCGCCAGGGTACCGGCAATAGTCAAAACTGAAGTGGCTGTAAGCAGGCTATAAACCAGCAGTGCGGGCGAAAACCGGTAATCGATCTGGAAGAAATAAACACTGATTACCCAGCCCGAAATACTGGCAAAGACTGCCGCAAACAGGCCGATCAATACCCCCATCAGGCTGAATTCGAGTACGTTAACCAGATACAGCTGACTGGTTTTCGCCGACAGGGCGCGTAACAGCGACGACTCCATCTGGCGTTCCTGTTTGCCGGTTTGAATCGAAGCCAGCAGTACCACGATGGCAGACGCCAGGGAAAAAATAAAGAAAAACTGGAGCGCGATGGAAGCGCGCCCGATAATAGCCCGAACGCGCGCCATCAGCTCGGTAGTATCGAGCAGCGTGACCGATGGATAATTCGACAGTAGTTGTTTCAAATCCGGCTTTTGTTCGCTGTCGACGAGCGCACTCAGCAACCAGGTTTGCGGTAAGTCCTCGATCAGGCGACGGTTGGCGATGATGTAGAAATTGGGTTTGAAGTTTTCCCACAATACCGAACGAATGCTGGTAATCGGGGCTTCCATGGTTTCGCTGCCAACGGAGAAGGACAGTATATCGCCCAGCTTTAATTGCAGGCTCGTAGCCATACCCTGTTCTATCGATAACTGAGGGTCGGCTCTATCCTGCAACCATTCACCGGATACTATGCGGTTTTCATCGGGCAAGTTCTCCGCATAACTGACATTAAAAGTGTGGGCGGCCAGATGCTCCTCGCCTTCATCGGAAAAATTGATCGTCTCTACCGGCTTGCCGTTTATATGCGTCAACCGGGTTCGTATCAGTGGGTATGCGGCAGAAGAGGGAATGTTACGTTGCGCCAGGTAAGCTTCGATTTCAGCAACGTCGCTGGTGCGGATATTAAACAGGAAATAATTGGGGGTATCGTCGGGGAGCTGCGTGCGCCACGATGCTAGAAGCTCGTCTTTAACCACTGCAATCATCAGAATTGCGAGCAGCGCCAGACTAAAGGCCGACATCACGAACAAGGCCCCGCGCGTATTCGATTTCAGGCGACTGAGTAAATACTGGCGCAACCAGAAACGCCGTTTCGCGGAAAATAACAGGCCGTTGATCATCAACAGAAATATCAGCGGCAAGACCAGCGCGGTGAGCAATAACAAGGACAGGGTCACGATCGCCAGCTTCGAATCCTGCATCAGCATAACCAGAACCAGAAATACCGTAATAATCGCCGATCCCGACAATAGCAGGCGGCGACGTAACGATCGAGGACTGCTGACGTGGCGAATCACCTGCATCGGAGGGGTTTCGATCACGAGCAACAGGTAGGGCAGACAAAATCCGGCCAGGCTTATGAAACCGGCCACGGCCGCAACCAGGTACGACCTGATCGACCATACCTGTGGCAACTCGCGGCCAAACCAGCCATCCAGCGCCCATTGCAGGGGAAATTGCGATAACCAGCCGATCCCGATACCAACCAGGCTTGCGATCAGCCAGACTTTGAGCAACTGCCAGCTATAAAATTTAAACAGGCGCTTCTGCGATATCCCGAAGGCTCTTAGCATCGCCACTTTGGGCGCTTCGCGGCTCGCCGTATAGCGGGCCGTAATGGCTATAGCTACCATTGCAATCACCAGTGTCAAAACGATCGACAACGCGAAAAACTTTCGGGTTTTCCCCAGTGCCCGGCGCATCTCGGGACGGGCATTTTCCAAATCCTGTAATTTTTCGTCTCCAGTCAGTTGTGGTTTTAGCCACTGGCTAAATTCTTCCACCTGGACTGGCTCTCCGGCGAATAATAGCCGATAGTTCACGCGACTCCCGGGGACGACCAGTTCGGTGGCCTCCAGGTCGGCCAGGTTCATCATTATTCTGGGCGCGAGGTTAAACAGGCTACCGCCACGGTCCGGTTCAAAGGTAACTATCCAGTTAGCGGCAAACTCGCTGCTACCCAATGCGACCGTAGTATCGACCAACTGAGACAGTTTGGGATCGAGCCAGACTTCGCCGACCTCGGGACCATTTTGCGAGATCAGGTTTTCACCGGTCACTGCACGCGACTTTTCCAGTTGCCCACGCAATGGATAGCCGCTGTCCACTGCCTTGAGTTCGACCAGGACTGGACTGTCGTCGACAAAAATAGCGGAGGTGAAACTCACGGTGTGTCCCACCTGCAAGCCCCGCTCCAGGGCCGCACGTTCATATTTCTGATCGAGGCGATTACCCGAAGCCAGCACCAGGTCGGCGGCCAGCAATTCGCTCGCCTGGCGATCCAGTAACAGGCTTATTCGTTGCGTTATCAACTGGCTTGCGGTAACGATGCCAATGGTAATCATGGTCGCGACCAGCATTAGCCAGTAGGATTGAATTCTGGGGAGTCCCGAAACCATTTAATTTGCGCTCAACTCGGGCCGACGAGAAGGCCGGATTCGATCTGGACCTGCCGGTCACCACGTCGTGCCAGGTCCGATTCGTGCGTAACCAGCACCAGGGTTGTACCCGATTGATCGCGTAGTCTAAACATCAGGTCAGCAATCTGGCTTCCGGTTTTGGCGTCGAGATTTCCGGTGGGTTCGTCGGCAAACAGGATGAGCGGCTTTACCGCGAACGCGCGCGCGATCGACACGCGTTGCTGCTCGCCGCCGGAAAGATGATCGACCAGGGTATCTTTTTTCGCTTCGAGTCCAACCTGTTGCAGGCTGGTGCCGGCAATTTCCTGGGCATCGCCGTTTCCGCCAAGTTCGAGTGGCAGCATCACGTTTTGCAGGGCGGTGGCGCCCTGCACCAGCTGGAAGGATTGAAATACGAAGCCGACCTTCCCGGCCCGAATACCCGAACGTTGTTCTTCGGATTTATCGGCAAGGCTTTGCCCCAGAAGAACTATTTCTCCTGAACTTATCTGATCCAGGCCGGCCATCAAGCCAAGGAGCGTCGTTTTACCCGACCCGGAGGCTCCCTTGATCACTATTGCTTCCTGATACGCTACATTCAATGATATATTTTGTACCACGTCGAGTGCGCCATCGGGCGTGTCAACAGTTTTGGTAACTCCCTGCAAAGAGATGCATAAATTATTTTCAGTCATTAGTCTATTCTTTTTATTGCTGGTATCGGCAACTGTTCTCGCTGATCACTCGATTCCCAGGATTCTAATTGTCGGCGACAGTTTAAGCGCTGCCTATAATATACCGGTCGAACAAAGCTGGCCGGAACTGTTCAGCATAAATATAAGGTCAAGTTATCCGCATGCAAGTGTTATTAACGCCAGCATCACTGGTGAGACGA
>JBGMRM010000137.1:0-5546 GCA_048061415.1 Gammaproteobacteria bacterium
AGTGGGGTCGTCGCGGTCCGACGTTTCGGAACGACCCCTGCCCATTGTAATGTTGTTTCGGTTATCAAAGGTAAGCGGTATCTGAGCTCTGGATAGCGTAACCACCGGGATATATTTACAGGAACGCTGCAAGCCCTCCCTGGGCGCTCTCACGCGACGTCCTTGTCGCGCAAGGCCCTGTAAATATATCCCGGTGGTTACGCCTCGATAGAATGGCTGCCTCGGGTGGAAGGGATGACGATAATAAGGGGAATTCCAGTCCGTTATCCCCTTTCGTACCCGCGCTCAAATCTTGAAATTATCCGCAAAAACCTTATCTATACTCAGTAGATTCAACGCACAGCAGTGACTCGACATTGCTGATTTCCGGGTTATAGTGGCAGGTAATGAAATACCAGGATTATTATCAAATTCTCGGCGTCGCCCGCGACGCCACCAAAGTTGACATCAAGAAGTCTTACCGCAAGCTGGCAAGGCGATACCACCCTGATGTCAATCAGGACGATGCGGCCGAAGAAAAATTCAAGGAAGTAAACGAAGCCTACGAAGTTCTAAAAGACACGGAAAAGCGCAAGGCTTACGACCGCTTTGGAAACGACTGGAAACACGGCCACGAATTCAACCCCGGCGGATACGGTGGGGGTTTTAGCGGCGGCGGCTTTAGCGGTGGCGATTTTAGCGACTTCTTCGAGTCGGTATTTGGCGGTGGCTTCCAGCAGCAGGGCTCGCCATTCCGGCAGGCGCCGAAAAAAGGTGAGGACCGGCATCTGAAACTCGACATCTCGCTTGAAGAGGCCTTCCAGGGCGGACACAAGACTATTCAGTTCGGGCAACAACAGGTGGTTGGCGAAAAACTGGCGAGCCCGGAGCTGAAAAAACTGAAGATCAATATACCCAAAGGTGTGACCACCGGGCAAAAAATTCGTCTCAGTAAACAGGGGCATCCGGCGCCTAATGGTGGCGACCCCGGCGATCTGTACCTGGAAATGAATATCCTGCCGCATCGGTATTTTAAACTCGACGACCGGGACGTGACTCTGCGCCTGCCGATAACACCCTGGGAAGCCGCGCAGGGTACGAAACTGAAGGTGCCAACGCTGGATGGACAGGTCGAACTGACCATCAAGCCGGGTACGCAGTCGGGGCAGAAGATGCGCCTCAAGGGCAGGGGTATGTCAGGTCGGGAAGCCGGGGACCAGTTCGTCGAAATCATGATCCAGACTCCACCAGCCGATAACAAAACGGCAGAGAATTTTTACCGGGAGATGGCGAAACAATTTGATTTCAATCCACGGTCCTTTTAGGTTTCGCATGAAAACTGTTATTTCCCTGTTACTGCTGTTTGCCCTGACCCCGGTGCAGGCGGTACTGCCGGTCGCACTCGACGGGCAACCCCTGCCAAGCCTCGCACCGATGCTGGAAAAAACCACCGCG
This sequence comes from Gammaproteobacteria bacterium, assembly GCA_048061415.1. Lineage (GTDB taxonomy): Bacteria > Pseudomonadota > Gammaproteobacteria. Next base: position 1,435 of record JBGMRM010000137.1, read on the forward strand.
GCGGTGGTCAATATCGCCACGCGTGGACAGTCGAAACGACGCATCGAATTTCCCCGGTTTTCGGATCCGATATTCCGCCGGTTTTTCGATATTCCCAGTATTGAGCGAATCCAGGAAACCCAGAGCCTGGGTTCCGGGGTGATTATCGATGCCGGAAAGGGTTATATCCTGACCAATAACCACGTCATCAAGGATGCCTACGAAATTACCGTAACGCTTTTAGACGGGCGCGAGCTACTGGCCGAAGTCATTGGCCGTGACCCCGATACCGATGTTGCTGTGCTCCAAATCCCACCTGGGGACCTGACCCAGGTGCCGATTGCAGATTCGAGTCAACTGCGCGTGGGCGATTTTGTCGTAGCTATCGGTAACCCGTTCGGGCTAGGCCAAACCGTTACCTCGGGCATAGTCTCGGCCCTGGGCCGGTCGGGCCTTGGGATCGAATCCTTCGAGGATTTCATCCAGACCGATGCATCGATCAACCTCGGTAACTCGGGCGGGGCGCTGGTCAATTTACGCGGCGAACTGGTCGGGATCAATACTGCGATTTTCGGTAGTGGAAACGGCAATACGGGAAATATCGGTATCGGCTTCGCGATTCCGATCAATTTGGCGCACGGTATCATGCAGCAACTGGTTGAGTATGGCGAAGTCAAAAGAGGCAGGCTCGGAGCACAGGGCCAGGATTTGACCCCGCAACTCGCACGGGCATTCAATGTCGAGATCAAAAACGGATTCATCGTCACGCAAATCGAAAATGGGTCCCCTGCAGCCACGGCAGGCTTGCAGGTCGGTGACGTGATCGTGGCGGCAAACAGGCGCAAAATACGCTCGGCAAGGGAACTGTATAACCTGATTGGCCTGTTGCAAATAGGCCAGTCGATCGATCTGAAACTCTACCGCAAGGGTGTCGAAATTGAGCTCACTGCGGTGATTCAAACCATTGAGATTCCAGTGATCGATGGGGGTGAGTTTAATGAGAAGCTGGTAGGCGCCATAATTGGTGAAATTCGTGAATCCAGCCTGCAAAGAGGCCCGATCAGCTATCTCCAGGTGGTCGAAGTCGAACCCGGCTCAAACGCCTCGAATGCGGGAATACAAAAGGATGACATCCTCTATTCGATCAACAAGCAATTGATTCGCACCCTGGATGAAGCCGCCGAAGTATTTGCGAGCAACCAGCGCGGCTTGATACTGAATATCCAGCGCGGGAATCGCGAGTTATACTTACTGATTAAATAAGCATCAGTCATATGACCAAATTAACCCACTTTAACGAATTTGGCGAAGCCCACATGGTCGACATCGGGGACAAGGACATCAGCGCACGTCGTGCCGTGGTCAAGGGCAACATCAGCATGAAAGCCGAAACCCTGGCATTGATTAAACAGGGAAAACACAAAAAAGGCGACGTGCTGGGCATCGCACGCACCGCCGGTATCATGGCGAGCAAGCGCACCCCCGACCTGATTCCACTGTGCCACCCGGTCGCGCTCACCCATGTATCGGTCGAATTTGAAATCGACGGCCAGCGAAACCGGATCGAATGCACCGTAAGCACCGAAACCAGGGGCCAGACCGGTGTCGAAATGGAAGCCTTAACCGCCGTCCAGATCACGCTCCTGACCATTTACGATATGTGCAAGGCAGTCGACCGGGGCATGGTGATCGGCGATATCCGCCTGATCGAAAAATCCGGCGGCAAGTCCGGGACCTGGCAGGCCGAAAGCTGATCGTCGTTACGGCCGCAGAGCCGGAGTCCGCCCCGCCCGTCATTCCGGCCCCCGAGCCGGAATCCATCGCGAATTAACCAGGGCACGTAACGTAGGCTCCGATTTCAATGGGCAAGGGTCGTTTTGAAACGTCGGACCGCGACGACTCTCTACATTTCCACAATGACAACCTGTAGGCCTATCCCTGCTCCATCAAGTTGCGCAGGTCGATCACGGCCGCATTCGCGCGTGAAATATACGAGGCCATCACCAGCGAGTGATTGGCGAACAGGCCGAAACCACCGCCATTCATGATTATCGGGCTCCACAGGGTTTGCTGCGTGGCTTCGAGTTCGCGGATAATCTGGCGCAGGCTGATCAGCGCGTTTTTCTTTTTCAAAATCGGCTCGAAATCGATTTCCACCGCCTTGAGGAAATGCATCAGCGCCCAGGCCGCGCCGCGCGATTCGTAAAACACGTCGTCGATTTTCGACCAGGGCGTCTTCACTTCAACCTGCTGGCTGGTTTCGGTCGATTGCACCGCATCGGCGTCACCCGCGAGGTCGGTATTAATCCGGATTTGCCCGACACTCGCGCTCAGGCGCTGCGACAGGCTGCCGAGGCGTTTTTCCACCTGGCCGAGCCAGTCCCTGAGATTATCCGCGCGCGCATAAAACTGCGCCTCCGGGTTATTGGGGTTTTGCAGGCGGTCGAGATAGCCATAGAGTGCGTCGATGCCTTCCTGGTAAACGTTTTCGGTGGCCGGGAAAATCCACGACTGGCTGTCGAAGTTAAACTGCGGTTCGGCGACGATCAGATCCACATCTTCGGCCGACTGCGATTGCGAGCGGCTAAAGTCATTGCGCATCGAGCGGGCCAGGTCGCGTACCTGCACCAGTACGCCGAACTCCCAGTTGGGGATATTATCGAGCCACAACGACGGTGGCATGACATCGTTGCTGAGGTAGCCGCCGCGCTTGTTGAGCAGGGTTTCCATCGCCTCGATTAAGGTACTGGTGGTGTAGCTGCCGGTGGTGATCCGCGCTTTGGTTTCCGGCGCTTTTTCGGTGGTGATGGCGACGATATCGAAGGCTTCGGGCTCGTCGCTCCAGTAGATCCCGACGCCGATGAGAAAGATCAATATCAGTAGCAGCGGGAACGGCAGCCAGGTGTACGCGTGCGTGCCTTGCTGCGAGCTATTCCATCGCGATCTCAATTGTTGTTTCCAGAGTTCCAGTCGGTCTTTCATCACCTTGATTCGACGCCCGATTCATGCCACATTGCCACCATTATAAACGGATAAATCTCTATGTCAGGATTCGCGAAAAAATCTTTTAAATTCCTGTTATGGCTGATCGTCGTGGCGCTACTGTTTATCGTGGGCACCGCCGGTATTTTCCTCGCTACTTTCGATGCCAACCAGTACAAGCAGAACCTGTCCGACCTGGTGCGGGAACAGACCGGGCGCGAGCTAGAATTTTTCGGTGATGTGAAGATGACGATTTATCCTGCGCTCGGCCTGAAACTTGGCGCGATGAGCCTGTCCAACGCGCAGGGCTTTGGCGCGCAGTCGATGGTCAAGGTCAATAAGGCGAGCATCAGCGTCGATGTTGCCTCGCTGATCCTGTTCAGCCCCGAGATCGCGCAACTGGTGCTGGACGACCTTGAAATCAACCTGGAGAAAAACGCGCAGGGCGTAACTAACTGGGACGATTTGCTCAAGGTGGGCGCGGCCGAATCAGAGACCCCGACGCCATCGGAGCCGACACCCGCAACGCAGGATGACGAACCCATGACTATAAAGGGCGCTTTCGGCGGGCTGAATATTCAAAACGCGCGCCTGTCATGGAAAGACGCGCAGGCCGGTGCCGAGTATCGCGTCAGGGATCTCGATCTCACAACCGGGCGCATCACGCCGGACGCGCCGTTTTCGATCGAGATGCGCCTCGCTTTCGAGAGCAGGAACGAAATCACCGCGCGCGTCGATCTGCGCAGTCAGATCCTGTTTTTGATCAACGATAATCGCCTCAAGCTCACCGATTTCAAGCTCGATCTTGAGGCAATCGGTAGCCTGCTGCCGCTGGGTAAAATTAACATCGGGGTCGCGAGCCAGTCGGTGGACTTCGACCTCGCTCGCAACGCGATCAAACTCGAAGGCGTAAACCTCGATATCGACGATAGCCGCCTGAGCGGTTCGCTCAACATCACCGACTTCACGCGCCCCGCGATGAGCTTTAAGCTCAGCTCGGAACTGCTCGATATCGATGCCTTGCTCGGCACCCCGCCGGTTTCGCAACAGGCCGGGCAGGCCGCGACCGAAGCGCCTGCCAGTGCGGCGCCCGCGGCGAGCGAGGACGTGCAAATCAGCCTGCCGATGGAATTGCTGCGCTCGCTCAAGGT
>JBGMRM010000138.1:0-5522 GCA_048061415.1 Gammaproteobacteria bacterium
CAGGAGCTTCGATAAACTTCAGACGGCCTGTAAGGCGATGCGCGAAAAAATCGACAAGACTCGACAGTACGCAATCGATGAAGGCCTCGCCCTGCTCAAAGAGTTAAGCACGGCGAAATTTGACGAATCCGTCGATGCAGCCATTAACCTGGGCGTTGACCCGCGTAAGTCAGATCAGAATGTCCGTGGCTCGAGTGTATTACCCAATGGCACCGGTAAGACCGTGCGCGTAGCGGTATTCACCCAGGGCGATAATGCCGACAAGGCCAAAGAAGCAGGCGCCGACGTGGTTGGCATGCAGGAACTGGCCGATTCGATGAAAGCAGGCGACCTGAATTACGACGTCGTGATCGCCAGTCCGGACGCTATGGGTGTGGTGGGACAGTTAGGTCAGATGCTCGGCCCGCGAGGCCTGATGCCTAATCCGAAGGTCGGTACGGTGTCCCCCGATGTTGCTACCGCAGTCCGTAATGCGAAAGCCGGTCAGGTACGCTATCGAACCGACAAGGGCGGCATTATTCACTGTACGATCGGTAAGTCCAGTTTCGATGTCAGGCAATTGCGCGAAAATCTGGAATTTTTGCTGGCCGATTTGAAAAAAGCCAAGCCGGCGGCTTCGAAAGGGGTATTTTTAAAGAAAATTTCAATCTCGACCACGATGGGTAGCGGTATCGCGGTTGATCAGGCGTCGTTGGACATTTAATAACGGCGTTGTTTTGAATCTTTGAGACAGCCGGCTCGGAAGCTGGTTACTCGTCAAAGACCGTGGGTGGTATTCCTCAGTTTAACGAGGGCGGCCTTAATTTCCTGCGTAGGCGGTCTTCTGAGACAGGAGTTCCTGGTTAAGAGGTCGTAAAAGGAATCGATAGTGATATCGGACAGGGATGGAAGAGCTGAGCAAATGTTCAGCGGGGTGAAGGAAGGTCTGATGTGTCAGGGCTTCCTGTGGCACATGGGCATGTTTTTGCTCCTGCAAAACCTGCATTTCCCACATCCATGTGGGTCATGTGCCACCGATATCGATGATTATAAGTCTTTGATATTGAGAGATTCTTTAATTAATCAGGAGAGGTTATATGCCTTTAACACTCGAGCAAAAACAGGTGGTCGTGAGCGAGGTCGCCGAAACGGCAGCGCAGGCGCACTCGGTGATTGCGGCTGAGTACCAGGGCCTGTCAGTTGGCGAAATGACCGAGTTACGTGTCAAGGCTCGTGAATCCCAGGTTCAATTGCGCGTGGTCAAGAATACCCTGGCCAAACGCGCCTTCGAAGGGACGGATTACGATTGCCTGAGTGACGCTCTGCGGGGTCAGATGGTTTATGCGTTTTCGATGGAAGAACCCGGGGGTGCAGCCCGTGTTTTTAAAGATTACGCGGCCGCCAACAATAAGCTGGTGGTCAAATTAATCGCCTTCGGTGGCGAGTTACTGGACCCTTCGGAGCTTAGGCGACTGGCGTCAATACCAACCTATGACCAGGCTATTAGTCTGTTGATGGCCGTAATGAAAGCGCCTGTCGAAAAACTTGCTCGTACCATGAGTGCGGTACCCGGCAAATTGACCCGAACAATCGCCGCAATTCGCGATCAAAAATAATTTTTAAAACTTTTTAAATTTCTGTATCAGGAGAAAAAACAATGGCCGTTTCGAAAGAAGAGATTCTTGAAACTTTATCAAACATGACGGTAATGGAAGTCGTCGATCTGATTTCCGCGATGGAAGAAAAATTTGGCGTTTCAGCCGCGGCCGCAGTTGCCGCTGCACCCGCAGCCGCAGCAGGTGATGCCGCTGCCGGCGCTGCCGAAGAAAAGGATGAGTTCGAAGTAGTTCTGACTAGTTTTGGCGACAAGAAAGTGGGTGTCATCAAGGCGGTTCGTACTATTACAGGCCTGGGCCTGAAAGAAGCCAAGGACATGGTTGAAGGCGCGCCGACTACCATTAAGGAAGGTGCTTCCAAAAGCGAGTCTGAGGATTTAAAAAAGCAGCTTGAAGAAGCTGGCGCAACTGTCGAACTTAAGTAATTCGCGGTTGTTCGGGTATTTATACCCAGCACTTAACCTGGGCTGGTGGCTGAAAATGCCATCGGCCCGCGCGTGCTTGTGATAATGGTCAGCGCGCTGACGAATTTGAACCGATTGGGACTCCGAGGCTTCGGGGATACCAGACAGAATGATTTTACGAGGATTTTAAATGGCTTACTCTTTTACTGAGAAAAAACGAATTCGCAGGGATTTTGGTAAATGGGCCGCGGTGATCGATGAACCTTACCTGTTGGCAATACAGACGGATTCGTATCAACGCTTTCTAAATCCTGAGGGAGAGCAGAAGGGCACCGGGCTACAACGCGCCTTCGAATCAATTTTTCCAATTGTCAGTTTTTCCGGCTATGTCGAACTGGAATATGTCAGCTACCGTATCAGCAAACCCATATTTGACGTCAAGGAATGCCAGATTCGTGGTTTGACCTACGCCGCGCCGCTGCGTGTGCTGGTGCGACTGGTCATTTATGACAAGGAAGCCTCGGCCAAAAATCGCTCGGTCAAGGATATCAAGGAACAGGAAGTTTACATGGGTGAGATGCCACTGATGACCGACAACGGCACCTTTGTGATCAACGGTACCGAACGCGTTATCGTATCGCAGTTACACCGATCTCCCGGCGTGTTTTTCGATCACGACCGTGGTAAGTCCCACTCCTCGGGCAAATTATTATTTTCGGCGCGAGTGATCCCCTACCGTGGTTCGTGGCTCGACTTTGAGTTCGATCCCAAGGATTCCCTGTTCGTGCGCATCGACCGGCGCAGAAAGCTACCGGCGAGTATCCTGTTACGCGCACTGGGTTACGATAATGTACAAATGCTCGATCTGTTTTTCGACCATAACGAATTCAGAATTAAAAAGAGTGAAATCGACATGGTATTACAGGCGGAATGGTTAAAAGGCGAGACCGCGACCTTCGATATCATGGTTAAGGGTAAAGTGCTGGTACCCCAGGGTCGTCGCGTTACCGCGCAGCATGTCAAAGAGTTGAAAAAGGCCGCAGTCAAATTATTACGCGTCCCCGAGGATTTTGTGCTGGGTAAAATTCTGGCGGATAACCTGGTCGATAACGAAACCGGGGAGATATTTGCCAATGCCAACGATGAAATCACCGCGGAACTGCTCGAGCTAATACGCGAAAAAGGCATCAAGAAAATAAAAACCATTTTTACCAACGAAGTCGATCGTGGCGCCTATATTTCCAACTCCCTGGCGCTGGACCCGACCACCAATGACCTGGAAGCCAAGGTTGAAATTTATCGCATGATGCGTCCTGGCGAGCCGCCCACAAAAGATTCTGCCGAAAATTTATTCCAGAATTTGTTTTTCAATCCAGATCGCTACGATCTGTCCGAAGTAGGGCGCATGAAATTCAATCGCCGGCTCGGTCGCAATACGATCGAAGGCGAGGGTACCCTGTCGACCGAAGATATTGTCGATGCGATAAAAGTATTGATCGATATCCGCAACGGCAACGGGTCGGTTGACGATATAGACCACCTCGGTAACCGCCGCATTCGTAGTGTCGGGGAGATGGCGGAAAATGCATTCAGAACGGGAATCGTACGGGTCGAGCGCGCGGTTCGTGACCGCCTCGGACTGGTCGAGTCGGAAGGGCTGATGCCCCAGGATATTATCAATGCCAAGCCGGTGGCGGCTGCCGTTAAGGAATTCTTCGGTTCCAGCCAGCTTTCGCAATTCATGGATCAAAATAATCCATTGTCCGAAGTCACCCACAAGCGTCGCGTATCGGCGCTCGGCCCAGGTGGTTTGACGCGTGAACGCGCCGGATTCGAAGTCCGCGACGTGCATCCAACCCACTATGGCCGGGTATGTCCGATCGAGACACCGGAGGGGCCGAATATCGGTCTGATCAATTCATTGTCGGTTTACGCGCGCACCAATCACTACGGTTTTCTCGAAACGCCGTACCGTAAAGTGAAAAACGGCAAGGTCACCAACGATGTCGAATACCTTTCGGCCATCGAAGAGAGCCAGTTTTCGATCGCCCAGGCCAATGTCACGCTCGACAAAAAAGGCCTGATGGTCGACGACCTTATCCCTTGCCGATTCCACAACGAATTTACCCTGTCGACGCCAGACAAGATCGACTATATGGACGTTTCCCCCAAACAGATCGTTTCGGTAGCAGCCTCGTTGATCCCATTCCTGGAACATGACGACGCCAACCGCGCACTGATGGGATCGAATATGCAACGTCAGGCGGTTCCCTGCCTGCGTGCAGAAAAACCGCTGGTAGGCACCGGAATGGAGCGCAAAGTCGCGATCGATTCGGGGACTACGGTTACGGCTGTGCGGGGCGGTGTGGTCGACTCGGTCGATGCGAGCCGCGTGGTAATTCGGGTCAATGACAAGGAAACTACGAGCGGTGAATCGGGCGTCGATATTTATAATTTCACCAAATACACACGCTCGAATCAAAATACCTGTATCAACCAGAAACCGCTGGTAAACCCGGGAGACAGTATCGAAAAGGGTGACGTGCTGGCCGACGGCGCCTCGACCGATCTCGGTGAACTGGCGCTGGGTCAAAACATGCAGGTCGCTTTCATGCCCTGGAACGGCTACAACTTCGAAGACTCGATCCTGCTATCGGAACGCGTGGTCAAGGAAGATCGTTTTACCACGATACACATCGAAGAACTGAGTTGTCTCGCGCGTGATACCAAGCTCGGTGTCGAAGAAATAACCGCGGATATTCCGAATGTTAGCGAAGGTCTGCTATCCAAGCTGGATGAATCTGGCGTTGTTTATGTCGGGGCCGAAGTAATGCCGGGTGATATCCTGGTTGGAAAAGTAACCCCGAAGGGTGAAACCCAGCTAACCCCGGAAGAGAAACTGTTGCGCGCGATCTTCGGCGAAAAAGCTTCCGATGTAAAAGACACCTCGCTGCGCATGAAGACGGGCGCCGTGGGTACGGTGGTCGACGTGCGGGTATTTACCCGCGATGGCGTGGACAAGGACGCCCGCGCGCTGGAAAATGAACGCGCCGAAATCGATTCCCTGAAGAAGGACCTGGACGACCAGTTTCGCATTATCGAAGAAAATATTTACCTGCGTGTTGCGAAGATCATCACCGGTAAAAAAGCGACCGGTGGCCCCGAAGGGCTGAAGAAAAACGCAATTATCACCAAAGAATACCTCGAGTCTATCGAGCGTAACCAGTGGTCGTCGATTCGCATCAAGGACGATGACCTGAGTAAAAAGCTTGAGTCATTGAATAAACAACTCGAGGCGCAGCGAGGCGTGTTTGACCAATTGTTCGAAGAAAAGAAAAAGAAGGTGACCGCGGGTGATGACCTCAAGCCGGGGGTACTCAAGATGGTCAAGGTGTATGTCGCGGTCAAGCGTCGTATGCAACCCGGAGACAAGATGGCGGGTCGCCACGGAAACAAGGGTGTGGTATCGATGATCATGCCCGAAGAAGACATGCCCTATCGTGAAGATGGCACACCGATAGAC
>JBGMRM010000139.1:0-3649 GCA_048061415.1 Gammaproteobacteria bacterium
CACTGCATTTCCACCATCCCTGGCGGTCATTCCGGCTCGGGGGCCGGAATGACGGGTGTTGGGAAATTTGCGCTTACTGTCATTTCGAATTGACAGGCTTTGGTTCGTAATTTTATTCGGCTTCTACCTGAGTTTTTTTATCCGGCAATTTCCCGGCTTCTTCTGACTCGAGTTGTTCCAACGGTTCGACGATCAGTTCGAGGTTTTCGTGTTTCAGGTCCCTGTGCAGTGGTTCGATTGCCGGCATGGATTTACTGACTTTGCTCGACAGGCGGCTGAATCGTTCGACTTTGCCGTGCAATCCCTGCCGCCCCGCGAGTGCGGTCAGGGTATCGTTATAGTGGTTGGCTGCAGCGCCCAGGCTGCCGCCGAGTTTTTGCAACCGACTGGCGACTTCACACACCTGGTTGAAGATATCGCCGGCCTTTTCGCTGATTTCCCGCGCTTCCTTGTTGCTGCGTTCCATCATCCACAGGTTCGCGACGGTACGCAGTATCGGGATCAGCGTGGTGTGCGATACCAGCACGATATTTCTCTCATAACCATAGGCGAACAAATCCTTTTCATATTTTAGCGCCTCGATATAGGCCGGTTCTATAGGCATGAACATCAGTACGAAGCTGGGGCTGCGGATACCGATCAGGTTGGTGTAATCCTTGCCTGAAAGATCGTCGATATGGCGTTTCACCGAATTGGCATGCTCATCCAGCGCAAGGTTCTGCATCTCCGGCGTCTCCGCCGCCACCGCTTTATCGTAGGCGATCAGCGACACCTTGCTGTCGATAATGATCTGTTTGCCGTCCGGCAGGTTAATCAGGTAGTCGGTTTGCCGGCGCCGGCCCTCGGCATCCCTGAATGACGACTGTTTTTCGAAATGCGCGCCTGCGATCAGGCCACTCATTTCCAGCGTCTTCTCTAGTTGTGCTTCACCCCAGCCGCCTCTTTTTTGCGAATCGCCCTTGAGCGCCGAACTCAGGTTTTGCGCCTCCTTGCCCATTTTCAAACCGATTTCGAGTACTTTTTTGATTTCACTCTCTAAAGCGGCATTGCCTTTCACCGAGTCGGTATGCACGTCGTTGACGCGCTTCTGGAACCCTTCGATCTGCTCGCGAAACGGTTTGAGCAGCGACTCGATCGAAGACTGGCTATTGCGGTTAAAAGTCTTCGCCTTTTCGTCGAGAATTTTACCCGCGAGGTTTTCAAATTCGACCTTGAGCTGTTCGCGGCTTTCTTCGAACTGCTTTAATTTCTGATCGCTCATTTCGCGATCTTTTTGTTGCTCGATCCTGAGCGCACGGTTGTCTTTTTCGGCGCTATGCAGCAACTCGCGTATCTCGTTGATACGCTGCTGATCCCGGTCGAGGCTGGATTTCAACTCCTGCATCTGCTGCTGAAGCTGCGCTTCTCTTTGTTGCGAGAGCGCGAGCCTGGTTTCGAGATCGTTTTTACTGGCGTTGAGGTCGCGCTGCACCCGGTTTTGCTGCTTTTGCACAGAGCGAAAATAAAGCGCAACCCCGAGCAATAGCAGCACGGCAATAGCCGAAACCAGTAATATTATCTGCCCAGATTCGAGATTTTCCATGCGTTGTTCGTCGTTAAAACTCGACTGCTATTATAACAGCTTTACGACCCCCGCTTCAGCCGGAGGCCTGGCTATTTTCACCATCAGGGATTGAGCGGCTGCAATCGATCACCCGCATCTTTACCGGCCCGGTCGTCGTGGCGTGGCGCATACGCCGCGCAGGCTTGCCACAGGGCTTTGCCATCCCAGCCGGAATCACCCTGGCTGTACAGGCTCTGGTTTAAGGTGTCGACGTGATGATTCAAAGACCCACCGAAATGCTGGGCTATCTGGCTTAACCGGCTGAACTGTCGATCGGGTTCAATAGCTTTTGCCCAGATCAATAATGCTTCCCGGGCTTCTCGCGCATTATTGTCCGAACAGGTCTGTTTCAGGCGTCGCTTCGCCGCGCGTAGACTGGTTCGCGCGACATTCTCGGCTGTTACCTCAGACGGGGTGAAAGCTCTACGCGTCATCCACCAGACCAGCAGGCTCACGACCCAGCCAATGGCCAGAAACAGGCTCAACCAGACCCAGAAGCTGCTTGCCTCGGCGGCCGTAGTGACAGGCGCGACCGGGTTTACCGGAACGGGGCCCAGATCCTGTTGTGAAACACTACCGCTGATGGCAGCCGCACGGACTTTGATGGTTTTCGCCGGGATGCGCGCGACCTCCTGCTTCTGGGTTTCGACATTCCACCAGGGAATGGCTATCTCGGGCAGGGTATAAGATCCCGCGGCGCCAGGTATCAACGCAATTTTCTGCTCCCGGCTACCAGTAATACCTTCCAGGGTGCGTAGATCCTGCAACAGGGGCTTGTCCGGGTATTGCTTGACGCCCGGAATATCGTCCAGGGCCAGTTCCGGTAATTGCGCGGCGGTCAGGCCTTCGGCAACCAGGCTGATGGTACGGGTTACCGGCTCACCGGCCACGATCTGGTTTAAATCCCCCTGCCAGTTTTCGCTTAATCGAACACTGCTCGCGGGTAGCCAGTAAGGTGCGTCGAATGTCTCTGCTGCCGATGAGACGATGAGGCTAAAGCCCTGCGAGCGCACGCGCCGGATGTCCCTGCTATCTGGAAATGGATTGAATATCGACTGGCTACGCGAAGCGAGCTGGACTTCGGCCAGCACAGGCTTTATTTTGAGCGCACCACTTTGTTGAGGAAACAGGGCAAATTTTCGTTCTCGCACCAGGTACGGTTTATCGGCCAGGAGCGTCTGGTATTGCCGGGCCCTGCCGAGCGGTTCGACCACGACTTCAACACCTTCGATTTCCAGGTCGCCCATCTGGTAGGCCGAAATATTCAAATTACTCAACAGGCGCAGCGTAACGACCACCTGTCCCTGTACCGGGATAGTGGCCTTATCGGCGGACAGCTCGAATATCAGGCCTTCATCGGGCGGGGCACTGGTTTGACTGGCGGGCTTAACTTCGACTTTAAAGGAATTACTTCGATCCTTGCCAAAACGAATCCCCGGTACGGTAAATTCACCGGCCTGCTTCGGCATGAGTTGCAGGGTCCACTTGATGCTGCGTTTATAATCACCGTTGATAATACTGATGCTATTACTTTTACTGCTATTGAATATCACAAAATCCTTTCGCAACGGGGAAAAATCGGGATCCTGATCCGGCGTTTCATCCGCCTCGAAAAACAACTGGAAGGATTCATTCACACGCACCGGGTTACGGTCGATGGAAACGGTGATATCGGCTATGACCAGGGTGCTAAAAACCAGCAATCCAGCCAACAGGCAAACAGAATAATATCGACTGTTCATGCTTTACCAGGGATTCGCTTCGGTGGGGGCTCCCCCACGATTTTGATATTGATAGAGAAATTTGCGCCGCAACAGGCCGCCCGGGTCATCGGGGATCTTGCGTAACCACTGGTTGGCAGCCTGCTCGGATAACTTTTGCTCGAGGTTTTCCATTCCTTCACCTTCGTGCAACTCCTGGTCGTTTGACTGGGGTTGTTGCGCCGCACTCGATTCGGGCTCGGCCTGTTCTTCGGCGCTACCCCGTTGTTTCGAATTTGAGGCCTGTTGCTGCTGATCTTTCGAACCCTGCTGCCCGGACTGTTGC
>JBGMRM010000139.1:3749-5520 GCA_048061415.1 Gammaproteobacteria bacterium
TCCGATTTGGACGACTGCTGCGAATCGTCATCCTGCGGTTGGCCGGATTGCTGCTTTTGTTGTTGTTGCAATGCGTCTTCCAGCAGTTTCCTGTTGTACCTGGCGTCTTCATGTTGAGGATTCTTTGCGAGCAGCTGATCGTAGGCCTCGATCGCATCCTGCAAACGGCCCAGCTTCGCCAACGCGTTGCCACGATTATACTGCGCCGCTTCGCTACCCTGCGCATCCCAGTATTGCAGGGCCTTGTCGTATTCGCCCGCTCGATACCACGCGGATGCCTTCCAGTCGGGCTGCTTGAACATTTCCGCAGCCTTTTGGTGCTCACCCTGCCTAAATTGCTCACCGGCGCGCTGATCGCTATTCTGCCACAGGGAGTCCCAGGCCGAAGCCTCTGCCTCGGGCAGGTTGAACAGGATAAGCAACGGTAACACCATCAAAGCACCGCGCCGAAATGCCAGCGCGGCGACGGGTAACAGGATCAATATCAGCCAGGGGCCCTGTTCATACCAGATATCGGCAGTCTGGTCGCTGGCGATCGCTTGCTGCGCAAGCCGACTGATTTCTATCGCTTTCAATAACGCCCGGATGTCCTGATCGTCCGCACTGATAGACCGGTACGCACCTCCCCCCCTGCGAGCCAGCACCCGCATGTCAGCCAGCGGCATTCCCGCGATTACGATGGCACCCGAGGCGTCTTTCATAAATCCACCGCCCGCCAGCGGGATTGGCCCGCCCTGTTCGCTACCGATACCCAGAACCGACAGGCGAAAGTTGTTGTTCTGTTTCAATTGTTGCTCCATAGCGTCTATTTCGACCTGGCTAAACCCGTCGCTCACGAGCAAAATGTCCCCACGGCGAATCCCGGCGTTTTCAAATAGCTGGTAAGCCTGAATGAGTGCACGGTCGGCGCGGCTGCCCTGAGTGGGCATTATGTCGGTACTGAGGCTCGGTAGCAGGGCATTGATCGTCGCCCTGTCGTCGGTCAGCGGAGTAACTACGAAGGCTTCTGCCGCATAGGCAATTAATGCGGTCTGCCCTTCGCGCCGCGCGGCCAGGATATCGGTAATTTTCAGGCGCGCACGCATCAGCCGGCTCGGTTTGATATCGTTCGCATCCATCGAACGTGACAGGTCGAGCGCAATTACCAGCGCCGATTGCTGTTTGAAAACCGGTTGCGGTAATTTTTTCCATACCGGCCCCGCCAACGCGATAATTGCGAGCGTAGCACTCAATATTATCATCGCCAGAGGCCAGTTTCGGCGCACCTGTACCTGCCCCGAGAGCAAGTGCGCGAGCAGGGCCGGGTCGACCGCGGCCTGCCAGCTCCGGCTCATGCGCCTGCCCTTGATCAAATACCACAGCAGGGCAGCCAGAGGCAGCAGGGCCAATAACCAGACAGGGCGCAAAAAATGAAATTGCTCGATCATAGCGATCCCCGAGCTCGATATACGCACACCACCGCGGCAAGGCCCAGGGCTATTGCGAGCGGCCAGTAAAACAGTGCGTTAATCGGTCGAAACGACTGTTCGTCACTAGCGACCGGTTCGAGCTGGTCGAGCAGTGCGTAAATTTTCACCAGCTCCTCAGTTTCGCGGGCGCGGAAGTACCGCCCACCGGTCACCTCGGCGATTTTCCTGAGGGTTTCTTCATCCAGTTGCGCAGAGGGATTGACTTTTCGAAGCCCAAACCAGGTCGACAATATCTGCTCATCCGCGCCAATGCCGATGGTGTAAATTTTCAGGCCTCGGTCGGCGGCCAGTTGCGCGGCCTT
>JBGMRM010000140.1:0-5518 GCA_048061415.1 Gammaproteobacteria bacterium
CCTCAGGGCCTCGACCGACGCACCAACCGGCCTGCAAAATTTTATCGAGATGTTAATCGAATTTATCGATGATTCGGTGCGTGGCTCCTTCTCGGGCAAAAATCCATTGGTAGCACCGCTGGCCCTGACTATTTTTGTCTGGGTCTTCCTGATGAATTTTATGGACCTGATCGCGGTCGATCTGCTGCCCTTGCTTGCTTTCCTGATAGGTGTTCCCTATTTGAAAATCGTCCCGAGCACCGACCCCAATATCACCTTTGGACTGTCGCTCGCCGTTTTCGCACTGGTCCTCTATTACAGTGTCAAGATGAAAGGTCCCGGCGGATTCTTCGCCGAACTGGCTTTTCATCCATTCCCTAAATTCCTGATGCCGATCAATCTTGTGCTTGAAGGCATTACATTAATTGCAAAACCCTTGTCACTGGCGCTTCGTTTGTTCGGAAACATGTACGCGGGCGAAATGATATTCATCCTCATAGCCGTGATGTACAGTGGTGGCTGGGTACTGGGTATATCCGGTGGATTTTTGCAACTGGGTTGGGCGATTTTCCATGTTCTGATCATCACCTTGCAGGCGTTTATTTTCATGACGCTGACCATCGTGTATCTGGATATGGCATCGCAGACAGCTCACTAGTTTTTTAACACACTCTAATAATTAGGAGACAATAATGGAAAATGCTTTGCTATATATCGCAGGCGCTTTAATGCTGGGCCTGGGCGCACTCGGTGCCGCTGTTGGCATTGGCATTCTCGGCGGTCGTTTTCTTGAAGGCGCGGCGCGCCAACCCGAACTGATACCGTTGCTGCGGGTTCAGTTCTTCATCATGATGGGTCTGGTCGACGCGATTCCGATGATCGCGGTCGGTATTGCGATGTACGTCATGTTTGCGGTGGTTGGTGCTTAAGCACCTGGATAAATCTAGAACGAGGACAGCAATATGAATTTCAATGCGACCCTGATTGGGCAGATGATCACCTTCGGGATTTTCGTCTGGTTCTGCATGAAATATATATGGCCACCACTGATGACGGCTCTGGAAGATCGCAATACCAGAATCGCCGATGGCCTGGCTGCAGCGCAGCAGGGTCAAAAAGACCTTGATGAGGCGCAAACGAAAGTAAGCGAAAGCCTCAAGGATGCCAAACAACAGGCACAGGAAATCATCAATCAGGCGCAAAAACGCGCCAATGAAATTGTCGATGAAGCCAAGGATATTGCACGCGATGAAGCAGATAAAATAAAAATCTCTGCGGCAGCCGATATCGATCAGCAGGTCAATAGCGCACGCGAGCAACTTCGCAAGGAAGTTTCCGGTATTGCGCTGGCCGGTGCTGAGCAGATACTCAAGCGCGAAGTCGACGCCAAAGCACACGACAAGGTGCTTAAAGAACTGGTAGCCGGGATTTAGGCCTTCATAAATGTCCGATTTTGAAACCGCTGCCAGACCCTACGCGAAAGCACTGTTCGAACTGGCTTCAGACGACGGTAACTTGCAGGCCTGGCAAGATGTCCTGCAACTGGCTTCCGCGGTAGCCTCCGACGCCGACATGCAGGCGATGTTTGAAATGCCATCGATACTGGCGAGCGATCAGACAGGTTTGTTCCTGTCGGTGATGTCGAGCGTTAAAGATGCGCCTGAACTGAGTACCGATTTTAAAAATTTGATCGCTTTGCTCGCGGAAAACGATCGTCTGGCCGCTTTGCCTGCAATCACAGACGCCTTTGAAACTTTGAAACAGGAAGCCGAAGGAAAGATTGAAGTGCGAATCAGAACAGCGCTTGAGCTAAGCGCCAGGCAGCAGGGTGAAATTTCCAAAAGTCTGGCGAAAAGGCTGGGCAAGGAAGTGACTATCACAACCGAAATTGACGAGACGCTGATAGCGGGCGCGGTGATTCAGGCAGGCGATCTGGTGATCGATGGTTCGGCACGCGGCCGGATGGACAAGCTTACGACAGTGCTTAACAAATAACACGACACATTACGGGATAAACGAGATGCAACTTAATCCGTCAGAAATCAGCGAACTTATTAAAGATCGCATCAAGAATTTTGAAAGTGCTACCGAAGCGAGAACAGAAGGTACTGTTGTCAGCCTGATGGACGGCATAGCACGTATTCACGGCCTCGCCGATGTCATGTCCGGGGAAATGATTGAGTTCCCCGGGGACACCTATGGCATGGCGCTGAACCTCGAAAGAGACTCGGTAGGTGCGGTCATACTGGGCGCCTACGGACACATTTCGGAAGGCGATACCGCCAAATGTACCGGCCGTATCCTGGAGGTTCCAGTCGGCGAAGAAATGCTCGGTCGGGTAGTCAACTCGTTGGGTGAACCCATCGATGGCAAGGGTGCGATTAAAACCAAAGACTTCATGCCGATCGAGCGTATTGCCCCCGGCGTTATCGACCGCAAATCGGTAGACCAGCCCATGCAAAGCGGCCTGAAAGCAATCGATGCGATGGTGCCAGTCGGACGAGGCCAGCGCGAGCTGATCATCGGCGACCGTCAGACCGGCAAGTCAGCCGTGGCGATCGACGCGATCATTAACCAGAAAGGCACCGATATCAAGTGTATCTATGTAGGTATAGGGCAGAAAGCCTCGACCATTGCCAACGTCGTGCGTAAGCTCGAAGAGCACGATGCGATGGAACACACTATCGTGGTTGCCGCAAATGCTTCAGACTCGGCCGCGTTGCAGTACATCGCGCCCTACGCCGGTTGCACCATGGGTGAATACTTCCGCGACAAGGGTGAAGATGCGTTAATTATTTACGACGATTTGACCAAACAGGCCTGGGCTTATCGGCAGGTATCGCTATTGCTGCGCCGTCCTCCCGGACGTGAAGCCTATCCTGGTGACGTATTCTACCTGCATTCGCGCCTGCTCGAACGCGCCGCCCGAATCAGCGATGTCTGTGTCGAGAAATACACCAAAGGCAAAGTCAAGGGTAAGACGGGTTCATTGACCGCGTTACCAATTATCGAAACCCAGGGTGGTGACGTATCGGCATTCGTACCGACCAACGTAATTTCGATCACCGACGGTCAGATATTCCTCGAATCGGATCTGTTCAACGCCGGTATTCGTCCCGCGATCAACGCTGGTCTGTCGGTTTCGCGTGTCGGTGGCTCGGCGCAAACCAAGATCATTAAAAAGCTCGGCGGCGGTGTACGGCTGGCACTGGCGCAGTATCGCGAGCTGGCGGCGTTTTCGCAGTTTGCTTCCGACCTCGACGAAGCAACGCGTAAGCAGCTCGAGCGGGGTCAACGCGTGACGGAATTGATGAAACAAAAGCAGTATGCACCCTTGACGGTCGCAGAAATGGGCGTCTCACTCTACTCGGCGAACGAGGGTTACCTCGATGATGTCGATGTTAAAAAGGTCGTAGCTTTCGAGGAGGCGATGCTGGCGCATATAAAATCGAACCATGGTGACCTGCTCGATACGATCAATAAAACGGGCGATTATAACGATGATATCGCTGGTCAAATCGCAGCCGCGATCGAAGATTTCAAGGCTAACGGCGTCTACTAAGAGAATCTGGAGTTCACCGGGAGAATCCTGAAATGGCTGGCGGCAAAGAGATAAAGACCAAGATCCAGAGTGTTCAAAACACTCAGAAGATCACCAAGGCGATGGAAATGGTGGCTGCGAGCAAGATGCGCCGTGCGCAGGATCAAATGTTCGCAACCAGGCCTTACGCGCAAAAAATCGCCACCGTTGCCGCCCATGTCGCAAGTTCCCATGCCGAGTATAAACATCCGTTTCTGATCGAAAGACCGGTCAAACGTGCCGGGTTTATCACGGTTTCGACCGATCGCGGCCTGTGCGGTGGCCTCAATACCAACCTGTTCAAGAAGGCGATCAACAAAATTGGCGAGCTCGATGAGCAGGGTATCGGCATCGATGTCGTTACGTTTGGCGGTAAGGCGCTCGGTTTTTTCAAGCGTATCGGAGCCAATGTGATCGCCGAAGCAAGCCATATCGGTGACAGACCCGAAATTTCTACCATTATCGGACCCGTGCAGGCTATGCTGAAAAGCTATTCTGAGGGTGAAATCGATGTCATTTATTTAATCGGTAACGAATTTGTCAACACCATGACCCAGGAACCGACGATTACCCAGCTTGTTCCGGTCATCGCGTCGCAAGACACCGAACTGAGCCATCACTGGGACTATATTTGCGAACCCGGTTCCAAAGAAGTACTCGACAATGTACTCGACCGATACATTGAATCGCTTGTTTATCAAGCAGTAGTCGAAAATGTCGCCTGTGAAATGGCCGCACGAATGCTGGCGATGAAGAATGCAACCGACAATGCAGGTGAGATGATCAGTGACCTGCAATTGATTTATAACCGCGAACGTCAGGCTAGTATCACTCAGGAAATTAGTGAAATCGTCGGCGGCGCGGCAGCAGTTTAACCATCAGGCATAATAGTTTTAGAGGATAATAATTATGAGTACTGGTAACATCGTGGAAATAATCGGCGCTGTCGTCGACGTTGAGTTTCCTCGGGACTCGGTTCCCAAAGTTTACGATGCACTCAACATAGCCGAAGCGGATAACCTGACGTTGGAAGTCCAGCAACAGTTGGGCGACGGCGTCGTGCGCACCATCGCCATGGGCGCCTCCGAAGGCTTACGCAGAGGTCTTCAAGTCTCCAATACCGGGCAACCAATTACCGTGCCGGTGGGGCAGAAAACGCTCGGGCGGATCATGGATGTATTAGGCGCCCCGATCGACGAGAAAGGTGATATCGGCGAAGAAAAGCGCATGCCGATTCACCGTACACCACCCAGCTATGAAGAGCAGGCAACCTCTACCGAAATCCTGGAAACCGGCATCAAGGTAATCGACCTGGTTATGCCGATAGTCAAGGGCGGTAAAATTGGGCTGTTCGGCGGTGCCGGTGTTGGTAAAACCGTCACCCTGATGGAATTAATCCGTAATATTGCGGTAGAACACTCAGGTTTCTCGGTATTCGCCGGCGTCGGTGAAAGAACCCGGGAAGGTAACGACTTTTATCACGAAATGACCGATGGTGGTGTACTTGATAAGGTAGCGCTGGTATACGGTCAGATGAACGAACCCCCAGGCAACCGCCTGCGCGTCGCCCTGTCAGGTTTGACTATGGCCGAGCATTTCCGAGACGAAGGCCGCGACGTACTGATGTTCATCGATAATATTTATCGTTACACGCTGGCAGGCACCGAAGTATCGGCGCTGCTCGGACGCATGCCATCCGCGGTAGGTTACCAGCCGACCCTGGCGGAAGAAATGGGTGCGCTGCAGGAACGCATTACCTCGACCAAGACGGGTTCTATCACTTCGTTCCAGGCGGTATACGTACCGGCCGACGATTTGACCGACCCATCGCCGGCAACCACTTTTGCGCACCTCGATGCGACACTGGTGCTGTCGCGCCAGATTGCCGAACTGGGGATCTATCCCGCAGTTGATCCGCTCGACTCGACCTCACGTATTCTCGATCCCAACGTCGTGGGT
>JBGMRM010000141.1:0-5507 GCA_048061415.1 Gammaproteobacteria bacterium
GCCCATCGATCACCCCATGCTGGAACACTTCTTTTCCAAATTCGAAAATGGGCGGGGTGGAAGCAGTCATGGCGTCCGCGGACGTTGCCGCTGTTGTCGACCTCAACAATCGTCTCAAGTTCGTCCCCAGTGAAATTAGGGTCAAGGTCGGTGATACAGTGGAGTGGCGCAATATTCAATCCTATGCGCATACAGTTACGGCCGACCCGAATCGGGCTGCACGAAAAGCCAATATCGAACTTCCCGATGGCGTTCGGCCTTTCGATTCAGGCAGGCTGGGTGCGGGCGCTACGTTCCGCTACACCTTCACCAGGCCAGGTATCTACCGCTATGTCTGTCTACCCCACGAAAACTCGGGCATGCTCGGCACAGTAGTCGTAGAATAGCCCCAGGGCGGTTAATTAGCCGCCAAGCTGTGCCTTGATTTCATCCAGCGAAGCCGGGTCGTCGATGGTTGAGGGTACCGAGTAGGGTTCACCATCGGCGATGCAGCGCAGTGTTTTGCGCAGGATTTTTCCCGAACGGGTTTTCGGCAGGCGGGCGACCACGTGGGCTTCCTTGAAGGCCGCGACTGCACCTATTTCCTGGCGCACAAGGCTCACCAGTTCGTTCACGATTTTTGCGTTATTGGGCGCGTCGTCGCCGGTGTTTTTCAACACCACGAAACCCATCGGCATCTGGCCCTTCAAGTCATCGTGGCGCCCGATGACCGCGCACTCGGCGACCATCGGGTGTCCGCCCAGGACTTCTTCCATTTCGCCGGTTGAGAGCCGGTGCCCGGCGACGTTGATCACGTCGTCGACGCGACCCATGATGAACAGGTAGCCGTCCTCGTCAAAATAGCCCCCGTCACCGGTGACGAAATACCCCGGGTAGGTTTCGAGGTAAGATTCCCTGAAGCGCGCGACATCGCCCCAGATCGAAGTCAGGCAGCTCGGGGGCAGGGGTAATTTGACAGAGATATAACCCTGTTCGTTGGCCTCCAGTTGCCTGCCCTGATCGTCGAGTATATCGACATTAAAACCGGGTACCGGTACGGTCGAAGAGCCCGGTTTGACCGGCATCGGTTCGAGTCCGTGCAGGTTGGCAGCGATCGCCCAGCCAGTCTCGGTCTGCCACCAGTGGTCGAGCACCGGCACCTTGAAGGTATCGCACAACCAGTCGTAGGTGGGTGGGTCGAGGCGCTCACCCGCGGCAAATATGGTTTTCAGACAGGACAGGTCGTAATTTGCGGCGAGTTTACCCTCCGGGTCTTCCTTTTTGATCGCACGAAACGCGGTTGGCGCGGTAAAAATCGCTTTCACCCCGTATTCGGAGATCACGCGCCAGAAGGCTCCGGCATCGGGGGTCATGATCGGCTTGCCTTCGTATAGCACGGTGGTGCAGCCATGCAGTAACGGTGCGTATACGATGTAGGAGTGCCCGACGACCCAGCCCACGTCCGAGGCGGCCCAGTAGACTTCCCCTGGTTGAAAGTCATAAATCGCACTCATGCTGTACTTTAACGCGACCGCGTGGCCACCGTTTTCGCGCACCACACCCTTGGGCTTGCCGGTCGTGCCCGAGGTATACAGAATATAGAGCAGGTCGGTTCCTTTTACCGGAACGCAATCGGCAGGTTGGGCCGCATGCAATGCTTCGTGCCAGTCGATATCACGACCAGCCAGCATCGCTGCAGATGCCTGCGGACGCTGGTAGACGATACAGGTTTGCGGTTTATGGCTGGCGATACGAATCGCTTCGTCGACCAGTGGTTTGTATTCGATCACGCGCTCGATTTCGATACCGCAGGATGCGGTCAGTAAAACCTTCGGGGTGGCGTCGTCGAGGCGGACCGCCAGTTCCGGCGGCGCAAACCCGCCGAATACGACCGAGTGAATCGCGCCCAGGCGTGCGCAGGCGAGCATCGAGATAGCTGCCTCCGGGATCATCGGCAGGTAGATAACCACGCGGTCGCCCTTTTCGACCCCATGTTGTTTTAACATGCCGGCGCACAGGGCGACTTCGTCGCGTAGCTGGGTATAGGTGAAGGTTTTCTTCTGGTCGGTTACCGGGGAGTCGTAAATCAGCGCAAGCTGGTCGCCACGGCCGTTTTCCACATGGTAGTCCAGTGCCATGTAGCAGGTATTCATTTCACCGTCGGCAAACCAGCGGTGGATTCCGTTTTCATCCACCGAGAGAATGTTTTCGGGTTCTTTGTACCAGCTGACCAGTTTGGCTTTATCGGCCCAAAACGCCTCGGGGTCCGCTATCGATGCCTGGTATTCCTGTTGGTATGACATGCTAGAATTCCCCGTATACCTGCAAAGCCTTTCGGCCGATGGTTAGAATGGTGCGGTGAATGATTACACAGCAGTAAAATGTTAACAATGCTATTTGTCCGGCAGAGTGAGGCCTAGTCCCGGTCGAAGCAGCCGTTCATGATTTCGATAAACCGCTTCGATGGCGCCGAGAGGAATTTACCCTTGCGTGTGACGATACCGTAACTTCGCCTGGGGAAATACTGGACTACCGGGATAACCTTCATCCGGGTGCGATCTTCGTCTGTGATGCAGACGTCGGTAACAATCGAGATACCCTGCCCGAGGCTGACATAGCGTTTGATCACTTCCCAGCCACCGGCTTCGAGGGCAACCTCAAAGTTCACATTGTTCTGCGCGAAAACCATTTTGACGATATGCCAGGTACTGAGGTGCCTGGGCGGTAGAATCAATCCGTATTTGCCAATATCCCTGAGGGTGATTTTGCCTATCTTCCCGAGCGGATGATCCAGCGGGGTGATCACCACCGGGTTATAGGTCACGATCGGGTCGTAGTCCAGGTCGTCGGGAACCTCTAGCATCGACCCGACGGCAAAATCCACCTTGTCGCTACGCAGCAACTCCATCCCGTCGCGTCCTGTCTCATTCGCAAGCCGTAGTTTGATTGCCGGATATTGCCCACTAAACAGACGCACTGGCTTCGGCAGAATATACAGGATGGTCGATTCACCGGCGGCGATGATCAAATCGCCCGAAGTGAGGTTGCCGCAGTGGGCGTCGAAGGTTTCCTTTAAACGGTCGATTCCCTGTACATGCGGCAGGCACAGCTCGTAAAGAATGCTGCCCTCGGTGGTCAAGGTGAGCTTCGGCCCGCAGCGGTCAAACAGGACGGTATCCATATCCTCTTCGAGCGCCTGAATTTGAAGGGAAATAGTGGGTTGACTGGCAAACAGCGATTCAGCGGCTTTGGTCATGCTGCCCAGTTTCGCGGTCTGGCAAAAAGCGCGCAGTTTCTTCAAGTGGTTTTGTTTGTAGTATGAATTTGCCACGGGCCAGGTCTCTCAACAATTGGTATTGATCAAACCAATACTAATTTTCCAGTTTATTCGAAAATTCAATTATTAAATAAGTTGATGAAATATGTCAATGAATACACGGCGACTGGATCGCTAATGAGGTCGCCGAATGACGAAAAGTGGTATTAATATCAGGCATGATGCCCGCACCCAGGGAAAATATCAGGTCGTCAGGCCTCCTTTTTGCTGAATTTGCAGCCTTTTGGATATCGTCGATACCATTGATAAAACTAATAAACAGAATTGAATAAATTAGCTTTTTAAATGACAGGTTTTTGCTTATAGTTAGCCGCCGTCGACCTTCGGTCGGCGCTACTTTAGGGCCAGTAATTTAGATCAAAATTAAGATAATAACGAGACATATAGCTATGACGAGACAGGAACAGGTTGCCGCGCTGAAAAAAGAATGGCAGGAAAACCCGCGATGGGCGAAAGTGAAACGCGGGTATAGCGCCGAAGATGTAGTGCGATTACGCGGTTCGATCCAGCCCGAGAATACGCTCGCGCGTATGGGTGCAGAAAAGTTATGGATGCTGGTGAACGGCGGCGCGAAAAAGGGTTATGTCAATAGTTTGGGCGCGCTCACCGGTGGTCAGGCGATGCAGCAGGCGAAAGCCGGCATCGAGGCTATTTATCTTTCCGGCTGGCAGGTAGCGGCCGATGGTAATAGCTCGGAAACCATGTATCCGGACCAGTCGCTTTATGCTTACGATTCGGTGCCAACCATGGTGCGCCGTATCAACAATGCTTTCCAACGCGCCGATGAAATTCAATGGGCGCGCGGTACGAATCCTGGCGATCAGAATTACGTCGATTATTTCAGTCCGATCGTTGCCGATGCAGAAGCTGGATTCGGCGGCGTGTTGAACGCTTATGAATTGATGAAAAACATGATCAGCAGCGGCGCCGCGGGTGTGCATTTTGAAGATCAGCTTGCCGCGGTTAAAAAGTGTGGCCACATGGGCGGTAAGGTGCTGGTGCCAACCCAGGAAGCAATCCAGAAGCTCGTGGCTGCCCGCCTCGCGTCTGACGTGATGGGTGTACCGACGGTTCTGCTGGCCCGTACCGATGCAGAAGCCGCGAATCTGATCACTTCGGATATCGATCCACTCGATAAACCGTTTCTAACCGGCGAGCGTACTGTCGAAGGCTTCTACCATGTCAAAAACGGTCTGGAGCAGGCTATCGCCCGTGGTGTAGCCTACGCCCCTTATGTCGATATGGTCTGGTGTGAAACCGGTACGCCCGACCTGGGATTCGCACGCGAATGGGCCGAGGCCGTGAGGGCGGAAAACCCGGGGCAGTTACTGGCGTATAACTGCTCCCCCTCGTTTAACTGGAAGAAAAATCTCGACGACAAAGCGATCGCCGAATTCCAGGATAAATTAAGCGATCTGGGGTACAAATATCAGTTCATCACCCTGGCTGGTATACATGGCATGTGGCACCAGATGTATGACCTGTCCTACGATTATGCCCGGGGTGAAGGCATGAAGCATTATGTCGAAAAAGTTCAGGAACCCGAGTTTGCGGCCGCGGACAGAGGCTATACTTTTGTTTCGCATCAGCAGGAGGTAGGCGCCGGTTACTTTGACGATGTCACAACGGTTATCCAGGGTGGTATCTCATCGGTTACCGCGATGGCCGGGTCGACCGAGGAAGATCAGTTCTAACTGTTCAGCCACCTGTCAGGAATCCTTAGAGCGTATACCGAAAGCCTCTGTATGCGCCCTTTTTATCGATATAGTTAACCACAGGGGCAAGCCCTATGACTTTTAAAACCGCCGATCTGTGCGATGACAACGAAGCCAGGGTTCAGATAGCCCAGCCAGGTTTCCTCAACTATGGCGCCAGGGCGCGATTCTATGGGGAGATAGTGACTATAAAATTATTCGAAGATAATTCGCTGGTGCGCGAACAGGTGAATTTACCCGGCGAGGGCAGGGTGCTGGTGGTCGATGGTGCTGCTTCGATGCGCTGTGCATTAGTCGGGGACCAGATGGCGTCGGCAGCACTGGAAAATGGCTGGAATGGTCTTCTGATTAACGGTTGTATTCGCGACTCGGCCGAAATCGCTACGATGGATATCGGTGTCAAGGCGCTCGCGACCCTGCCGTTAAAAAGCGTCAAGCGTGGAATCGGTGAGTTAAATGTGGCGATCAATTTTCAC
>JBGMRM010000142.1:0-5501 GCA_048061415.1 Gammaproteobacteria bacterium
TACTGCATTTCCACCGTCCCTGGCGGTCACGTCGCGTGAGAGCGCCCAGGGAGGGACGGTCCGACGCATCGGTGCAGCGTTCCTGTAAATATATACCGGTGGTTGCGCTACCCAGAGTTCAGTTGCTGCCAGCCATTACTTATCAAAATTCAAGTTGCACTGTGTCCAGGCTAGAAAAATTTCGCCAGTTCGAGCAATAAAAAATCATCTTTCTCGAATGCGAGGAGAGGGTCGGCGGGATCGATGTTTGAAAACAACTGCATTTCAATCGTGCCCTTCCAGCTATCTCCGATGCGCCGATTACCTTCGAGCCTGAACGACTGGCTACCCTTCTCGGTATCGTAAAACACACCGGCGAGTAGCTCACTGCTTTGTACATCGTTAAACGCCAGTCGTGCACCGAGGAACAGATCACGGTCGAAAACACCCCGGTCACCCGGGCCGCGGCTATCGTATGAGTATTCGGCAATGCTGCCGAGGTCGATATCGGATTCGAAAATGCCGTAAAAAGTGTACTCAAATCCACCCGTCAAAGCCTGGAAAGACGGTTCGCTGGTATCACGATTAATTAACTCCAGTTTCCAGATCCAGTCCTCGTAGATCAGTTGCGCATCGAGCGCAAGCTGGGTCATCTGCACGTATCGGGGAATGAGTACATTGTTGCCGTTTGCGTCGACACCCGGTATCAATT
Source organism: Gammaproteobacteria bacterium (assembly GCA_048061415.1). GTDB lineage: Bacteria > Pseudomonadota > Gammaproteobacteria. The sequence continues at coordinate 692 of JBGMRM010000142.1, forward strand.
GCGGGTCGCGGTTGGTGCCCTTGAACAGGGTTATGCCGATGTCCAGGTCGTCGTAGGTTTGCGAAAATCGCATCGCGTAATCGACGTGCCTGTCTTTATCGGACGATTCATACAGCACCTGGCTGCTATCCACGACCAGGGGTAGCCGTGGGCGCCCCTCGATTGCCCGAAATGTGCGCTCGCGAAACCCGGGCAATACCAGGAAATCGAGTACACCCCAGTCCTGGTAACGCTTTAAATGGATCATCGGTTGACCGAGTTTGTCCTCTCCATCCACACCCTCGACCTGATCTATCTGGTTGATCACATCGACCAGATGCTGCGATTCGGTGACACCCCAGAACATGGTATTGATACCGACGCGCCATTCATTATCGCCATCGAGACGCAGCCACAGTAACTCGCGGATATCGGCGTGTTCCCGACCTTCGTCCTTATTATCCGCGCGCAGGAATATCTCGGCACTCCAGGCGTCGTCGCCATCGTTCCACTCGCCAGTCCATTTGGGTTTGAAGGACAGTGTAATATTGTCGTCCATTTGTCTCGAATCCAGCCCCGGCCCGCTAAAAATGAGCGATTCCGCAGCAATATTGCCCGAAAATTCCTGGGCCGCCGACATTCCCCCAAAGGCGATCAGCAAAATCGAACAAAAAAATCGTACCATCGATGCTATTTCAGTCGTTTCAGCGATTGCGGGCGAAAGTCCCGATCACCGAGACCCGTTTTAAATTCATAATTGGTCCATTCGAGCGTTGTGCTTTTACCGGTCAAATGATTCAACATCTCCATTATGCCCGGACGCCAGTAGCGCCCCAGGTACTGCTGGAAATCACTCGTGGTCAGCGTTTTTAACAGCGCTTTCTTGCGATCGAAATAATCGACCCTGAAGAGCCGGTACCCTTCCTTGTCGAGCCAGGCAATCTGGCTGGTATAGCCCGAAAACTTGTAAGCGGGTTTACGTTCGATCACGTAACACTCCCAGTCGCCGCAGGGTTCTTCGCGTAAAAATTTGTAACCGTATTTTTCGATTTCCTGTGAACCGAGGTCTTCGAAAGCGAAGGTGCTGCCCATAAAGGGACCCGACTTGTTGCGCGAGCTGATGCGCTTCACTTTTTTCAGGGCGGGCAGGTATAACCACTGGTCATCGGGTTCGAGCCCGTGCGAAAAAGTAAGCATCGCGGTGCCCTTCACGTCTGCCGGCTCGTCAAAGATCGACAGGCTCTTATCGCCATCGCCTTCGACTTCGAGGGTTTTAATGCGGATCATGCGGGTCGAAGTTTTGCCTTTTTTGGACTTCAGGATCATCGTCATATTCGCGGTGAAATCGGTGAAACCGCTATCGTATGCTTTTGCCGCCTGCGCGATTTCGAGACCCTTTTCTTCGGCAGTTTGCGCCAGCACGATGGAAGGCAATGCCGCCAGGCCAAGGATCGTTGCGATGAGTGTATTTTTGTTAAACATGAGCTTGCTCCTTGCCATCCAGGGCCATTAACAGTGGGGGTAAGAGTAGAAAATCGGCGACGATCGCGAAAATGATAGTCACCGCGGTCATGAAGGCCATATTAGAATTCAACTGAAACGCCGAGAAGGTCAGTACGAAAAATCCTGCGATCAATACCATCGAAGTGGCGATCAACGCGAGGCCGACGGTGTTGAATGCATAACGTACCGCATCTTGCGCGTCGAGGCCTTTTTCGCGTCGTGCACGCAGGTACTTACTCAGGAAATGTACCGTATCGTCGACCACGATGCCAAGCGTCATGCCGGTGACGATCGACAACGCGAGTCCGATTTGTCCGACCGCGATACCCCAGGCCCCAAACGCCAGGGCTGCCGGAATCAGGTTCGGGATCAGGCTGAGCAGGCCAATTTTGAACGATTTCAACGCGACAATCAAAATGATTGAAATCAGGATCAGTGCCACGGTAGTACCTAGCAGCATGCTCTTAATATTGCGCTCGCCGATATTGCTGAACATGATGATCGGGCTCGCGCCATCGTTTTGCATGCTGGCCTGCACATTGTCCTTTAACCATTGCTGCGCCCGAGCTTCGAGCGCCAGCACCGTTTTAGTCGTCATATTACGTAACATCGCGGTCATGCGCGTGGACGATTTATCGATGTCAATCTGGTTATTCAAGTCGAGGCCAAAGGGCAGCGACATTTCATACAGCAATAAATACTGCGCGGAGAGTTCGCGTTGATCGGGCAATTTATACCATGAGGGATCGTCGCCGTGCAAACTGCGATTGAGCCGCTTGAAGGTATCTGTAATAACGTTGACGTTGATGACTTCCGGCTGTTCGCGATACCAGTTAGCGAATTTTTCGACATTTTGCTGAAAGCCCGGGTCGCTCACACCGCCATCGAGCCCCGATTCGAGTGAATAGTCGATCAGATACAGACCGCTCAGATTTTTCGAGGCGAAATCAGCGTCACGGCGAAATTCGATCTTCTTGCTAAAGTATTTGACGAAGTCATCGTTGAGTTCGTTTTGCGGCACGAAGGATATCAGCGCGATGCTGGCGAGACCCATCCCCAGCAGCAGTTTCGAGCGTTTGGCGATGACGAATTCTGCGAAGCGCACCATTGCCTGACTGGAAGCGGTTTTTCTGGCCCTGTCCTTGCCTGGTAATAGCATCATCACTGCCGGCAGGAAAGTAACGCTTAACGCGAACGCGATTACCACACCCATGGCGACTATATTTCCGAGATCGCGAAACGGAGGCGCATCGGAAAAGTTCATACTGAGAAAGCCGATCGCAGTCGTCAAACTGGTCAGGAACACCGGTTGCATATTGATACGGATACTGTCGACCATCGCCTCGCGCTTGGTTTCACCGCGCTGCATCATCAGCACATAGCTCATCAACACATGCACGCTATCGGCGATTGCCATGGTGGGGATAATCATTATGGCCGAAAACGACGGCGGCGTAAGCGCGATACCAAGCCAGCCCGCCATGCCCATCGCACCGATGATAGAAAAGATAATAATCACGAAGGTTGCGAAGGTGCCGCTAAGACCCTTAATCCAGAAAAACAGTATCACGACGAACATCAGCAGCATGATAGGAAACAAGGTCGACATATCATTTTTACTGGCTTCGTCAAACGCCTGGTTCATCATGATAATGCCAGTCAGTTTGACCTCGATATCGGGAAAGTTCTGGCGAAATTCCTCGCGCAGGCGGCGGCTAAATTCTACGGCTTCCGGGTTTTCGACAATCGGATCGATACCGGGTAATTCGATCGTAACATTGACACCGGTCACATTTGCTTTGGGTGAAATCAGGCGATTAATCAATACCGGTTCGTTCAGCGCGATGTCGCGAATTCGCACAAGATCGTCGGCTCCAAGGTTGCCCGGCTCGTAGGCCAGGTCTTCGACCAGCAGGTCGTCTTCGATGGCCGAAGTATGCTGGTAATTGGTGAGTGATTCGACACGGGTTGAATACGGGGTTTCCCAGGCGCGCTCGGTCAACCAGGCTACCGCTTCCAGGGTCTTGTTGGTAAATACTTTGCCATCTTTGGGCACCAGCACAAACATCACATTATCATTTTTCGAATAGGTATCCTGAAGATTTTCGAAAGCGACCAGTTGTGGATTATCTTCGCCGAAAAATACCCGGTAATCGTTGGTAAAAGTCAGGTTTCGAGCACCTGCACCCATCGCCATAACAGCGATTATGCTTAGAATTACCGTGATTACCCGGTAGCGGATCACCCATTGTGCGTAATTTTTAACCATGTTATTTCCTTATTTTCTATTGTCTAATCAGCTGTAAATATTGAATCAATCCATAACCACAGAGATAAAGCCTGTCGAGGTCCTGCGCTACCTTGGCGGCTATTATCGAGCCTTCCAGGGTCGCCACAATCATGGCCGCGAGGGCTTCAGGGTCTATCTGGTCGTTAATTTGTCCTGAGTTCTTCGCCTCAACCATCAGGTCGGCGATCGACTGATGCCACTTCTGGTAAATACTGGCCAGGCGAATCCTGAACCCTTCGTCAATCGGCGCCATTTCCTGCGCCAGATTGGTCAGTGGGCACCCGAGTTCTATATCGGTCATCGAAAAAGTATTACCCGAACTTTCAATGAGTTCGATAAATCCATCGACCGGATTGTCGAAATGTTGCAGCGGCTGGATAAAACCGAGGTCAATACGTTGCGCAATCACTTCGTCGATTACCGCATACCCGAGCGCAAGCTTGTTCGGGAAATGGTGATAAAGCGCACCCTTGGTCACCCCGGTACGCGCGAGTATGTGGCTGAGACTCGCGGCCTGAAATCCCTGGCAATGAATCTCCTTATAGGCGGCGAATAATATCTTACCACGCGTATTCAGCTTGCAGTCATCCAGCGGGCGCCACCAATACACATCTTCATCGCTTAAATCGTTCATTCAATCCCATACCTACCAGTCGGTATGCTTTATAATACCGACCGGTATGTATGTCAATGGTTATTTTGTGAAACTATCGGATTTCAAATAGTCATTTTCATCCCCATCCTACAGAAAGGCCGAGAGTGGGTGTATCTGTCTGGTTGTTTATGGCGAGATCGTTATGGCGCATGGAAGCGCCATCCGAGCGTACACGGGCAAGGGTTGTTCCCGACAACCCTGTTGCATTTCCACCAGGGCCTGCCCCGTGAGCATCGCGAACGCTTTGGGTATCCATGGCGGTCATGTATTTACAGCGTATCTCGGCAGGAACAACCAGACAGATATGGGTTCCATTAAGGATTTGCACCGCATTCTAATAATCCGTCCTTCCGCCCGCCGTACGTGACTGTACCCCGGACAGC